>REEA01000103.1 GCA_007695305.1 Bacteroidia bacterium | reverse complement strand
CGCTGATAAAAATACGCGTTGTTCAGCGTTTGTCAAAGGCAAAGTTAAAAATTTATGTTTATAAGATACCGGAAAAGCCACCTGAAAAGACCGGAAAGGGATAAAGAAAAGAAAACCAGTGAGCAACAATTTGCTATTCCTGGCGGTTAAAAACATATTGCAGCAGGTTCGCGCCCATTTGCAGGGCTTTCAGCCGCACCTCTTCAGGATTGCCGTGTACGGCCTGATCCTCCCAGCCGTTACCCAGGTCAACTTCGTATGTGTAATACAACACAAGCCTTCCTTCATAAAAGATACCAAATCCCTGGGGTGGTTTTCCGTCATGCTCATGAATTTTCGGTGGCCCTTCGGGAAAGCTGAAGGTTTGATGGTAGATGGGGTAAGAATAGGGCAGCTCGATCAGTTCATGGTCGGGAAACACTTTCTGTATCTCCCTCCGGAAATAGGGGTCGAGGCCATAATTGTCGTCAACATGCAGAAAGCCTCCGCCCATGAGGTAGTTTCTCAGGTTTTCCGCCTCCTGGCGTGAGAAAACAACATTGCCATGGCCGGTCATATAAACGAAGGGGAAGTTGAAAAGCTGGGAGCTACCCACCTCTACC
Source organism: Bacteroidia bacterium (assembly GCA_007695305.1). Classification (GTDB taxonomy): domain Bacteria; phylum Bacteroidota; class Bacteroidia; order Bacteroidales; family UBA7960; genus PUPG01. The sequence continues at coordinate 14,686 of REEA01000103.1, read as the reverse complement.
GTACCAATTTGCTGACTGATGGAAGTGCCGGTATGCTCATTGGCAAACCGCACGAGGTTTGGCAGAGCGGTGGGGTTGGAATACCAGTCGCCGCCGCCCCTGTATCTCAGCGTGGCAACCTGGTGATGCTGGCCATGGAGCTGAAAAAGCCCCACTGTTATCAATATAAGAATCAGAAATATTCTTTTCATAAGCTTACAAAAATTTTCCGCACAAAAATAACCATTATCAGGCAAACCTGCTACCGAAACCACAACAGAGCCGGCCTACAGGACACCGTTCATAAAATTAACCTGCACACACAAGGCTACGGCAGCCGTCTCGGTTCTTAAACGGTGCTGCCCCATGCTTATTGCCCTGAATCCTTTCAACAGCGCGGCATCCACTTCTTCCTTGCTGAAGTCGCCTTCCGGGCCTACCATGATCAACGTATCCTTCATTTTATGAAAATCATTATCCAGCCTGTGCTTTTTGCCCTGACCGCAATGGGCAATGAAGCTGTTTTCCGGCAAAGCGTTGAGTTGTTCAAGGAAGGTATGAAACGGGACCGTTGGTTCGAGTACGGGCAAATAGGCTCTTGCCGATTGTTTCATGGCCGACAGGAGGATTTTTTCCAGCCGTTCCGGTTTGACCACCTGGCGTTCGCTGTGTGCGCATATAACGGGCGTGATCCGGTCGATGCCGCATTCGGTGGCCTTTTCCAGAAACCATTCAAAACGGTCGATCTGCTTCGTGGGTGCTACAGCCATGTGAAGAGAGAAAGGCCGTTTGCCATATTCTTCTTCCCTGCTGACTATTTCTATGTTGCACGACCGGGGATCTTCCGACACCAAGCGACCTGTGCACAATGTACCCCTTCCGTTAGTGAGCAAAACCGGATCTCCCTCGCGGAGGCGAAGCACTTTTATACAATGACGCGATTCTTCAGCACTGAGGGTGAGCAGGTTTGACTGAACCTGGTCTGAAAAAAAAATGTGCATAACAAAGCGTGTTTAATGACCGAAATCTTACCTGCACGGCATAGCTTTTCCAGTGTAAATATATAGCATTTATAACGTTTATTCTTTTTACCTCAAGAATTATTCTATCGAAGAGAACAAAATCAGCAAAAAATTTATTTGGGAGTTAAATGCCTTTGTAATGTACATCGTACTTTTTTTCTCTTTCATAGGGTATACTAGCTTTTTGAAATTCTAATTCCAATGCGTCTTTAAATACAATTTCGAGAAATCCCGCACCAGGATTGTTGTGGACTTCCGTACATTTACCTATTATCTGATAACTTTCTTCTTTGAAAATGATTCTTTCCAGGTATCTGTTTTTTATTGCCACGAATGCACGAATTTAATTGCCTTCAATAATCCGTATTTCAGGTATATCCTCCTTCATTTTTTCCAGGTTTATGGTTGCCACGAATGCACGAATTTAATTGCCTTCAATAATCCGTATTTCAGGTATATCCTCCTTCATTTTTTCCAGGTTTATGGTTGCCACGAATGCACGAATTTAATTGCCTTCAATAATCCGTATTTCAGGTATATCCTCCTTCATTTTTTCCAGGTTTATGGTTGCCACGAATGCACGAATTTAATTGCCTTCAATAATCCGTATTTCAGGTATATCCTCCTTCATTTTTTCCAGGTTTATGGTTGCCACGAATGCACGAATTTAATTGCCTTCAATAATCCGTATTTCAGGTATATCCTCCTTCATTTTTTCCAGGTTTATGGTTGCCACAAATGCACGAATGGTTTCAGGGTCTGATTGTTTGTGCCTGATCAGATTTTCAATGATGGGTCGATACTCAGTTTCGTTTATATTCGTGTATTCGTGGCTATAATACGCGCACAAATATTCAATAAAGCTTTCCTGACACATATAATGCACAATTTCCTTCGGGGTGTAAAATGCCCCTTTGTCCTTGTTGTCTTCGAGCAGGTTTTTAAAAATATGACCTAGTGTCATGTCAACGCTACGGTTTGGTCATCGGGGCTGTCTTCGTAAACGGTAAAGTTAAAGGCATCCAGAAAATCGAGAAAACCACGGGCTTTGCCATTTGACTGATCTGTTTGGACAATTTTTTCAGAGATAAAGAATGTTTTCATTCTTGTGTTTATTGTGATGGAAAATCTGGCTCTTTGGCAAGCTTTGGATTGTGGGCAGGCTTGTGCGAAAAAGAATCAGCCCCACCATCATGAAACGTGTCGCAGAGGCACGTTCCGGCGTTAGGTAAACAAAGATATGGCAAAAACCGTTGAATGAGAGACAAGATACAGGTTGACCTTTTCGTTTATTCCTATGCGCTAAACAGGTCGCGCATGGCAGATTATTTAGAGTCTGTTCATACAGTCAAGTGTCTGATCTGTAATGTTGGGGTTCAAGGCTTGCGCAGTAATGAAAATCAAGGAGTTTACTAATGTAAAAAACTGTTTTCAAAACAAGCATAACGCAGCAACCGGACATTACATACAGACACTATTTAAACTACAACACAATGGATGTCACTTCATTATTTTTGGGACCAAAGTCAGAAAACAACGAAACGTTTAAACATTTTTTCGAGGTGATTGTGGAAGATATTCTGAACTTCCGCAACAATTATCACCCCGATGAGCCACCCATCATTTCGGAAAAACATAAGCTCAGCCAACCCTATTTGCATACCCGCGCTGACTTTATGCAAGAGCTGAAGATGATACTGGGTAAACTGCGTGCACATTCGGTGCCGGCCTGGGATACATCCTATATTGCTCATATGAACAGCGATCTGATTTTACCGGCCATTGCGGGTTACATTTCTACCATCATGTACAACCCCAACAACGTGACCGGGGAAGTGAGCACTGTGACCACGCAGTGGGAAATGGATTTTATCGCTTTTCTTTCGAAGATGGTGGGGTATCCTGCTTTTTCAGCACTGGAGCCGAAGCATCCGGATCAGGAAGGTTATTCCTGGGGGCATATCACCTCCGGTGGCACCGTAGCAAATATTGAAGGGTTATGGGTGGCCCGCAACTTGAAGTATTTGCCCCTCAGCGTGAAACTGGCCATAGAGGATCAACCGGGCAAACTGGGTTTTCTCAATGATATACAGGTGCCCTGGTTCAACCAAGAGGAAGTTGCATTTGGTAAGCTTGGATATGATGAGCTGTTTCGCCTGTCTCCCGACCTGATTTACCGGATGGTGGATATTCTTAAAGACACCTATACCGGACAGCATCCAAAATCCAATCCGCTCAACACATTGATCAAGCCTTACAGCCTCCAATATTTGGGTGTTCACGGTATCCATGCAGAAGTTCATGAACGGTCCGGCATCGCACTGCCCTATCCCCGTGTGGTCATCGCTCAAACCAAACACTATTGCTGGGAGAAGAGCATGGAAGTGTTGGGCCTGGGTATGAAACAGCTGGTTACCATCCCGGTTGACCATAACTACAAACTGGACATGGGGCTTCTTGAGCAATACCTGGATGAGAACCCGCGGGAAGCCATTCTGGCTGTGATACCCATTATCGGTACCACCGAGGAAGGCGTGATGGACCCGATGCACAGGCTGGTGACGCTCCGGCAAGAGATGGAAAACCAATCTGCAGAATCATTTTATATCCATGCCGATGCCGCTTATGGCGGATATTTTGCATCTGTTTTTTCTTCAGGAGATTTTGAGCACTTAGGCTCTCCTGCAGAGGTGATGGATGCGTTTACAGGCAGGATGGAAAAAAAGGATGGTCTTTATGTTACGGAAGAGGGTTTCAGGATCAAGCAGAAAGAGCTTGACTCCATTCAAGCATCTCTTGCACAGATCGCCACACCCCTTGCAAGTCTCAGGCATGCCGATTCGATCACCATTGATCCCCATAAACTCGGATATATCCCCTACCCTGCCGGCAGTGTGCTGTTCAAAAACTACAAGGCAAAAGAACTGATCTCTTTTGAAGCACCTTATCTGAAATGGAGTGGTGATACGATTCCCGGCACGGAACGGATATTTATCGGGCAATCTACACTGGAAGGCAGCAGGCCGGGTGCCGCCGCTTCTGCTTGCTACCTCGCATCCAAAATTGTACCGCTGAATATCACAGGTTACGGAAAAATCATGCTGTACAATATGATTGCCGCACAAAAGTTTTTCAAAACCATTCCTGAAGAAAAAATCAACACAAGTAAAATCATTCCGCAATACTACCCCGACACCAACGTGGTGTGCTATTGTATCTCCTACCCCGGTGTGGTGGAACACCCGAAATATCTTAACCTGCTGGCAAACAAAGTCTTTGATAATATGACCAAAAAAATGTCAAAGCAAACCGCGAGCTACGAATATTTCATTTCCAAGACCAATATCAAGTATGACAAATACGCGGAACAAATCAATGTCCTTTTCAAAAAAGCACACATCCCGGAGGAGAATTATGAGCTGATCAACCACAGCGACGGGGGTGAGTTCCTTATCCTGAGAAGCGTCCTCATGAACCCGCTGGCCCTGGGGTTACCCGATGATTATTACTCCGGTTTTTGGCAGCGGGTGCAGCAGCTGGCCGACGAAGGGCTGGAGGATGTATTGGATGACATCATCAAAACAAAATTTAACAACCAAAGGGTAAAAGTCCTTTGGATCGAGAACAGGAAGTCGGTGGAAAAACTCAAAAATGCCATCGAAACGTCAGGACTTGGTCGTTATTTCTCTTTCTCCTTTTTGTTTGATAATGACACCCTTTGCGATTTTGTGTATCGGGCCAATGAGGATATGACGCACGTTACGGGTGAAGCCGACATCGTTATCACCGATTTATGCCTGGATGGCTCGAAGGGGCCTGATGTTGACATCGGCAAAATGCATCCGATCATCCAACGCTTTTCCTTGCAAAAAAAAGAGGTGATCTGTTACAGCAAATACCTCTCGGCTGATCATTCAGATGCACCGCGAATCAGGAAAGAGATCCTGGATGCCATCGGCAGCAAGGGAGGAGATGAACTCACCAGGCGAATTCATTTTGTTGGGAAGGAATCTCCATTTGAAGCCATCGAGGAAGTTTTGACCGGGGGTCTTGCCGATCCGCCAAGCATCTTTGACACTGATATCAGCAACCTGATCAAGAAACTGATCCTGGCTCTTCAGCGGGTTGAAAAGTCCGGCAAGTGACCTGTACAGGGTAGCATATTGACTATCTGTACTTTAAGAATTCTTTCTTTGAAGAAGCGGATATTGTTTTGCTGACCACATCATGATGCCACTGCCAATGATCAAGCTGACTATGGCGATGCCAAAGGCTACTGTAAAACCCCACAATTCATAGAAGAAAACGCCCAGCAGGGGAGCAAATAAAGAGCGCACGGCAGTGAGCCCCAGGTGTATCGACTGGTATATACCTGCCTCAGCCGGTGCGCAAAAATATGCAGAACCGATGCTCCACATCAGCACCATGGTGGCCGCGAAAACTCCGTGAAACAAAATATAGAAAATCAGGGTGTGATACAGGCGGATATCCCAAAACTCCATATATCCATCAAAATATTGGGTGAGAACCAGTGTGAAAATATATATGGCCATCGACATGAATGATATGGCGGCAAAGCGGCGTGGGTCCATTTTGCCGATGAGTTTGCCGAAAAATGGCAAAATCAGAATGGCCAGCAGGTTATAGGCATTCCTGTAAAAAGCCACGCTGGAGTAATTGAGGCCAAGGCCAAACTCCCAGAACAAAATGATCACCGTAAAAGACCCCATAAACCCAAAGCCGTAAAACATAAATCCCACCTGGAAATGCCGGTACGGGATATTTTTGATCAGGATATTGGTCATTTCCCTGACCGACTGTTTGATCCCCTGCCATACGCTGTGTTTGAGGCCGGGAACCTCCTCCTGGTGATAAGGGATGAACGACAAGAGGCTAATGGACAGCATCCCAAGGACTGCTGCCACCGGAAAAACATACACGAACACGTAATGATTGGCATCCAATGCCCACCCATAAACAAAAGTGGTGATCATCATCACGATTTTGCCGGCTGTGGTGGCATAGCTGTAAAACCGGCCGAAGTTCTCGTGGGAGTAAGTGTTTTTTAAGAACAGATTGATACTGGGAAACACGATGGGGTTGGCCAGGAAGTATATCAGGAAAATGCCGAGAAAGATGTAATGATATAACGAGTCACCGGTAAGCTGCTCGGGACTTCTGGGAAAGAAAAACAACAGCAGCAGGGGCAAACGGGTTATAATGGCTGTAAGCCGGAGTAGTTTTTTCTTGTTCCTGATCTGCCGCAAAAAAGCACTGAAAAAGATCAGGACAAGAAATACGAGGGTTGAAAACTGGAACAATACGCTTACCTGGTAACTTGAACCCAGCAAACTTTTTACAAAAACGAACTCATTGAGCGCTATGAGTCCCGCCAGGATCCCTTCAATGAATGCATAGGAAAAATGGAGCACAAAGGTTTGTTTCTCCTCTTTCCGCAGATCCCTTATCCTAAATAAAAACATTGAAAAAAAGTATTGCCAGGTGCGATGTTATTATTTCCGGCCAACGGGTCTTTCCACCCTGATGTCATTATAACAGCTATGTCCCCTATCCCTGAAAATGATCAAAAAAGAAACTTACCAGGTCCCCAAACCGAAACCAACACCCAAAGTAAATACATTTCCTGAAAGGTCCGTACCTCGTTTGTTAATATAGTCCACCACGTTATAGCGTGTAATGATTGAAAACACGTTGTTATTTTCTAACCTGCGGTGGTAAATCAATCCAACGTGCAGGTTGTATGAATGGATGGCTTTGCGCATACCTGCTTCCCTTTGGGCCCGGCTCAGCGGATCGATGCCGTCGTAACCACCGCCAAAAACAGTATATATGGAATAACCCCGGGACCGCAAAACATCAAAGCCGGCAAAGACCAAAACGTTATACTGCATAAAATGGTTGGTTTTGAATGACTGATTATCTACCATCACAGTATATGTCCGGTAAGCATCGCTGAATGCAATATGCATGTGCAGGCCATAGATGACGTGATCGCTGACGCCATCCAGCATCAGGCCCACCTGCGGATGATTCCCCAATAGTTCCAGGTTGCCGTTTGGTATCCACATTCCAATGTACAATCCGGCATGTGCACTCGTTGCGGGGGGAGCAGGAGGCTCCTGAAACAACTGATAGAGGGAATCAATCCGGGTTCCCGACAATTCTCCTTCCGTGAGCATCCGCCAGCTTTCGTCAAAATCATGGTGATAGAAACCGGTAAAAAAGCGTTCCAGCTGCGTCAGATCATTATAAGCAAGCAACTCACCCGCCAGTTCTCGTGTAAAATCATTAAACCCGGGATGAATTGGTTGATATTCCCATAAACGAAAATCAAAAAATTGTGGTATATCTTCATCGCTTCTCGCTCCATCACGGTAATCCAGCAAATGATCGATGATGCGGTCAGGCAGCCAATCATCCGAAAAACTGTTGGTCAGGATCTGCCATAAAATGGTGTACCTCATCATTGGCTCCGTGATGCCGCATCTGCTTTCCCAGAAGCTAAGCAATGTGCGCAGACTGTCGGCCGCCTCACGCGAATGCATTCCCGGGATCATGCCGGTTGCACTCAGGGCAATATCCGAGCAGCCGATATGTTGCCTGATAATCAATGATTCAATGTCAATATCCTGAGCCCGGAGCTTGTCACCGGAGGATATGGTGATTGCCAGCATGCATATCAAAAACGGTATTTGCAGGAAAATCTTCTTCAAAACAATGGTCTTTTTTTTACAAATATACTACTTCAAATGCACTCTTTCATGGAAAACCCTAAGTGCATTCAAGGCAGGCCGCTCTCGATTATGCCGGAAAAACAGGGGCTGGCAAATGAAAACCACAAGCCAAATACAAAACTACGCCCCCCGGAAAAGGGTTTTATGATTTTTTGTACATTTTTTTTCATTAATTATTCGTTATTTTACACAACAAACAAACGTTTTATTTCCAAACCGATCAAAAAAAACATTTTATGAGAATCATCTGGATATTAATGATTGCAATCTTTGTGGCAGCATGCAGCCAGGAGAAACAAGCCGACTCTGTAAGGATCAGTGGCACAGTAGAAAATCCTGCCGGAGATGAAGTGGAGATCTTCTTCTATACGGATATGGTGGCCAACAATACCGAATCCGTTAAGGTCAGCCTCGATGAGAACAATGCCTTCGCGGCTGAGCTTCCGCTGCAACAATCCAACTTTGTTTACGTCCACATACCAAGGCGCACCCTGAAGTTATATCTGTCGCCGGGAGCCGACATACAGCTCACCTTCGATGCAAGCGACATGGATCAGTTGCCCTTGCTGGCTGGCACCGGCTACGTGGAAAGCAGCTTTCTGCTGACATATAACAAGGAGATTGAAGCAAAATACGGTATGATGGCGGTGTTGTCAAAAGCCGGCGAAAAAGATCCAACCGCTTATACAGACCATATTAAGGGCATTTATAATGAGGCCATATCTTTCATGGAAGAAGATGCACGCTTTGAAGATCTGGATCCGGATTTTGTGTCTCTGATGCGTGCCAATATTCGATATGAAAAATACGGCCGGCTGATGGATTATCTTCCGGCCAGGGCTCATTTCGCTCCGGAAAAAGCCGATGAAGACATTCCTGAAAGTTTTTATGCCTTTTTGGAAAATGCCAAACAGTTTAACGACGCTTACACCCGTTCGAGGGCCTATGTCAGTTTTCTGCAAAGCTATCTTAATTACAGGGTGCGTCAACTGGAGGAAGAAGAACCTTTGGACTCATGGGCACAGGCACAATTTGATATTGCTATGGAGCATTTTTCAGGGAAAAGCCGTGAGCTGGTTCTTGCACAGGTGGTACATTCAGCGCTCAACTTTGGTGATTTTAAAGAGGCTACGGCCATGTACGAAGAGTTTATGGACATATCGGAAGATGAACAGTTGCGCGAAGTCGTACAAGAAACCTATGAGGCAGCGCATATCCTTGCTCCGGGCAAGCCGGCACCTGAGTTTACCCTTACGGACATTAACGGCGAAACCGTATCTCTGGAAGACTTCCGTGGACAGGTTGTATATCTGGACTTTTGGGCCAGCTGGTGCGGGCCCTGCATGCAACAGGTGCCTTATGCCAAAGAGCTGAAAGAACGGATGGCTGATCAGGAAGACCTCGTATTTCTGTATATTTCTGTGGATACAGATGAGTCGGCATGGCGCAGAACCGTTGATCAACATGACATTCAAGGTGTACACCTCAATGTACCCGGATTTGATCATCCGGTGCCCGCAAGCTACAACCTGAGAGGAGTTCCCACATTTTACCTCATTGGCAGGGACGGCCATATTGCAGACAACAGACCTCCCCGCCCAAACAATGAACGCATTGACGAGGTTTTGTTGTCGGCACTGAATCAATAAACATCCTTTGATTATGATCAGAAAAACAATCCTGCCTGTATGGTTGATGGTGTTGATGGCCTCCTGCGCTTCACCGCCGGCTGATACCCGTGTAACACTATCGGGCGTGCTTGAAAACCCTCCCGACAGCCCGGTTGAACTGAATTTTTTCAGAGAATATATCAACAACGACAGGAAAGTACGCACCCTGGAACTGGATGCCAATGGTGCATTCGGTCTTACATTTGATGTGCCCGGCCCTGTGATGGCCACATTGAGCATATCCCGTGCCAACATCCCCCTTTACCTGGAGCCCGGCTTTGCTCTTCATATTGAAGGCGATGCTTCCGATCCGGCCGGGCTTATGTCTGATATGCGGTTTTCAGGAAACGGGAGCCGGGAGAACCAATTCCTGTTCAGTTACCACACCGACATGGACATTGCGGGCCACCGCAGCCTCATAAGGGAAAAGGCCGCAACCCTTACTCCGGCCGGGTTTATGCAGTTTGTCGATAGCCTGGCCACTGCGAAAAATGTTTTCCTGCAAAGCTATGAAGGGTCAGATATGTTCAGCGAAAGCTTTACGACATACATGAAAGCCGGGATATTGGCCGTCCGCTACCAGAGCCTTATTGATTATGTGAACATGCCCCGGCAGCATGGCAAACCTGACGTTATCCCGTCAATGCCGGAAGACTTTTTTGCCTTTGATGATGATCCTGACCTGTTTGACAGCAACCGCCTGATCAATATAGATTATACGGGTTTTCTGCTTTCTTACCTGGAGCACAGAAGACAAACCGACGGCATCGTGTTTCCTCCGGACAAGTCGCGCCATGTGGTCGGCTACAGGCTTGCCGGCGAATACCTGGAGGGCCATGCCAAAGAATATGTTAAGGCTTTGAGCATCAGCAGGGAAATGAACGCCGGCGACCTGGATACAGCGCTGTTACTGTTCGCGGAATTCAGGGACATGGAGCCTGCCGAAGAGGTTCTTAGACCCTTAGAGGCGGCCTACGGTCGAATCCGGTCTTTGTGGGCGGGCAATCCGGCACCCGGTTTTACAATGACAGATATTGACGGACGTGAGGTGTCGCTTGCCGATTTTCATGAGAAGGTTGTATATATGAAATTTTGGGCATCATGGTGCGGCCCTTGCATGCGCCAGGTGCCACCGGCGGCAGAATTGAAAAAGCGTTTGGCGGATGAAGAAGACCTGGTGTTTTTGTACATTTCCATCGACACAGACCCTGAGGCATGGCGCAGGACGGTGCTCCATCACGATATCACGGGCATACACATGCGCACACCGGGACGCGAAAGAGGTACTCCCGCCTTGTACAATGTGCGCTGGATACCCACGTTTTACATCATCGGACGGGATGGCCGCATATTTGACCACCGGCCTCCCAAACCCGCAGACCCGGAAATTGATGAAGTGCTGAAGCAAGCACTTGCGGAAAATGCTTAGCAGCAGGGGTTAGTACAAAATTGTCAAAGTCACAGACGACTGATGTGGAACAGACAGCATAAACAATCGCACTGCTATTCCGCCTGCATGGAGAAGTAACGCTCCACCTCTGCCGGATCATCTGCCGGCAGCGACAGGTCCTTGATCACCCTGCCCCGCTCCAGCAGGACAATACGATTGCATATCTCAGCGAGATGCGTGAGGTTGTGGCTGGAGATGAGCATGGTGGTTTTTCGCGCCTCATTGTCTTCTTTAAGAAGCCGCTTTATCCAGATTTGCGAGCTGGGATCCAGATAATTAAATGGCTCATCCAGTATCAGTAAACGGGGCTCAACCATCATGGCTGCCACAATGCCCGTTTTCTGCCTGTTACCCGAAGACATGTCACGGATGAATTTATCCTGTCCCAGTACCTCACCGGCCATGAATCGTGTGTAAATCGACAAGCGCTGGTCTGTGGCTTGTTCATCCATGCCATATAATTTTCCGGTAAAATAAAAGTACTCTTCGGGCTTAAGAAAATCTATAAGAAAACCCTCATCGAGATAGCTGCCGGTAAAGCTTTTCCAGGAATCATTGGCGCGAACCGGCTCGTTATCAATGAAAACCTCCCCCGATGTGGGCTCGATAAGATCAAGGATCAAACGAAACAACGTGGTTTTTCCGGCTCCGTTGTTGCCAACAATTCCGGTAATGGAGCCTTCCGCGATCTGCAGCTCTTCCATCGTTAGCGCAAATTGCTCGCCGTATGCTTTTTTGAGTTTGTGGATATGAATCATTGCCATGATTATTCCCTGTATTTTTTAAGGTTATGATACTTTCGGAAGACAAATTTTTTTGATACGGCCGCAGTCCACCATCTGTGTGTAAGGATAAACACAAGGCCTGATAAACCTGTAAGCAGAGCCAGACCCGTTTTTTGTGCAAAAGGCAATAAATAAGCTATCCCCTGGAGGATAAGCACGGAAAACATGCTAACAAAAATAACCAGGAACAGCGTGCCGCTGGTTCCTTCGGGGTTGAAGCCGGCCTTTTTGTTTGGATTTATCCGTGTGCTGCTATTGACCCCGGTAAGGAAAAGATAGGCAAAAACGGGACCGACGGCATAGAGAAAAATGCCAAACAGTGGCCAGAACAGATCGGGTCTCAATACACCAACCAGCAGCAACACGGGCGAGGTCTGGGCAGCACCCAAGGTTAGGTAGAAATAGTATTTTGATCTGATAAACACCTCCATATCTATTTTTCTGGCAGCGATCAGATCAAAGAAACGGCTTTCCCATGAAAATACATATTGCAGATGCGCAAAACCATAGCCGCCCGCAGCCATCACCATGAGATACATATATCTTTCAGCATCTCCGAAAGGATCAAAATAGAAAAACAAAGGCAGTGCGATGATAATCCAGGGCCATTGTGTGAGCCCGCCAACAGCCCGCTTGTTGCGTGTAATCAGTTGCCACTCCAGCTCCCAATATAAGCCATAGACGGGAACGGCTGCAAGGAAACGGGCAATTGATGAACGGCCTGGCGCACCCGGACGGGAGTGAGCACCCGACCATTCATAAAAAGACGCAAACAACCCCCTGAATGCCAGCAGCTGCAATACGATGATCAGTGACAACAGAATAATGAAAACCATCGGTTGACCGGAAATGACAGCCTGCCCCAGTTGCCGCGAAAACTCCATAAATTCAGCTATATAAAGAATTCCTCCCAGTATGACGAATCCAAACAAAAACAGTGCAAGGGTGATGGTACGGGATAACCTGGCCGGCCATGTCCGCATGCCAATGGTGATGGCATGGTTCAGCGAGCTGAGCAAAAACGTGCCTAAAAGTGCCATCCAGAAAGCTGCCGGCGAAACATGGAGGTATAATGTTCTGTAGTAAAATGGCAACAGGAGGGCATACAGGTAAACATTGTAGATACTGAACCAGGATCGCGAGAGAATGTATCCCGCTAAAATGCGTCTTTTGACCGGCAGGGTGAGGTAAGCTTGCACCATTTGCCGGGGAAGCTTTTGGAAAACAAGACGTACAGTCAATTCAGCAAAATACAGGTACAACCACAGGGAGAAAAAAGCCTCATGGGGCAGTTGTTCCGGGAAAAAGTTCTGAAGCAAGACCGGCAACATCATGCCTGCACCGTACAAATATCCCAGCAAAATCATGGCAGTGAAGCCCATCAGGACCCTTATTCCCAAACTTCGCTGAAAATAATGGGCCCTCCTGAAACTGATCCAGCTATGCTTTAACAAATTCCACACAATTGCATGTTTCAGCATCATAAGGTATCTTCTTTGGCCTGCAAGTTTACGGTTTTTTTCTCAAAGAGAATGTGCAAATCGCACTACACCTTTTATATGCACAAACTTTCTGCTGAGCCGCTAAACCGGTATGAACAGGAACGGCGGTTAAACCTTTTGCGCATAATTTTGTTTAATGTTTATGCTGGATAAAGTAAACATTTTTGTGGATTTTTATTCTTGTAAAGGCATTCAGGATGCAAATCCGGAATTTTGTTCGTAATTTCGAAGAATAATACAATTAGCTTTTAACCAATGTACTGAAAAACATGATGCGCATTACCCGCAGAGAAACATTCAACGCAGCACATCGCTTATTTCGCCCCGACTGGGATGATCAAAAAAACCTGGAAGTATTTGGCAAGTGCTCCAATCCCAAGTGGCACGGGCACAATTATACGTTGTATGTTACCGTGGAAGGTGATGTTGACCCGTCCACAGGATTTGTGCTCAATTTAAAAACGCTTAGTCAAATCATTGACAAACATGTAACAGACAAGCTTGATCACAGAAACATCAACCTGGAGGTAGATTTTATGAAAGATAAGCTTGCATCAACCGAGAATCTTGCCATCGGCATTTGGGAACAGCTGGAAGGACATGTACTTGGATTGGGTGCAAGACTATACTGCGTAAAACTGATTGAAACGGAAAACAATTATGTGGAGTACTATGGCCCGACCAAATAGCAAGGCTCACCCATTTGTTTTGGATGATCAGGGGTCAGCCAGTATCAAATTAAGAATGGAGGCAAAGGAGTGATCACCTAAGCAAGGATCAAAGAAGAATCACAGAAAACTATCATTTTGAACATCATAAAAGACAATAAAATGGCATCAGAAATCAACCGCGATATGGTCATCGAAAACAAGATGGATGACTATGAAAAGATTGATCAGTACAATCCTAAAAAGATCGAAGAATTAGCCGGGCATTACAAGCAGGTTTTGCATCTCGTTGGTGAGGATCCCTCGCGCGAAGGGTTGGAAAAAACACCGGAGCGGGTAGCCAAAGCCATGCAGTTTTTGACACACGGTTATGATCTGGACCCGGCCGAGATTTTGAAGTCGGCTATGTTCCAGGAGGACTACAAACAGATGGTCATTGTGAAAGACATAGAAATCTATTCAATGTGTGAACACCATATGTTGCCATTTGTTGGTAAAGCACACGTAGCTTATATCCCGAACAACTACATTGTTGGGCTTAGTAAGATCCCGCGTGTAGTGGATGCCTTTGCCAGGCGTTTACAGGTACAGGAGCGTCTTACCACCCAAATCAAAGAATGTATCCAGCAAACGTTAAATCCTATGGGTGTAGCCGTAGTGATTGAAGCACACCATTACTGCATGATGATGCGTGGCATCCAGAAGCAAAATTCAGTTACCACAACAAGCGACTTCACAGGAGCCTTCCTGACCGAAAAAACCCGTGCTGAGTTTATTCACCTGATCGGATCAAACCTGCACTAAGTTTTCAAATACAGGAAAGCAAAACAGACGATTTCTCCAATGGATCAGCCA
>REEA01000055.1 GCA_007695305.1 Bacteroidia bacterium | reverse complement strand
CGCGGCATCCGCGTTCTATAAATCATCCTCCTGTGTGTCAAAAAGCCTGTCATGGTCGTTTCATCTGTTTGTTTTTTGTAAATGCTCGTACGCCAGCAACATATATCGACGAACAGCCCGGGTGCTGTCCCATTTCGGGTATATAAACAGCTTTTACCCACGAGTAATGTTTTGATTGCGGCACCAGCCACTTTCACAGATCAGGCTGCTGATATTTGCATACCGAAGGCTAAATAGTGTCTGTCTATAATGTCCGATTTCTGCGTTATGCTTGTTTTGAAAACAGTCATTTACCCAAGTAAACTCCTTGGTTTTCAAAACTGCGCAAGCCTTGAACTCGAACATTATAGATCAGACACTTGACTTTATTGACAGACTCTAAATAGTATAAGCTTAAACGAGCCCGGGCTTCCTGATCAATAAAAAAAGCATTGCCACGCCTGCTGCCAGGGTAGCAAAAACAAAGAGATGAAACACGGTGCGATTACGCAAGAAATTGGTGTTTGCCTTATTTTTTGGCACTTCCATCATGAATACGTGCGGTTCGGTGCTGTCAGAGGCTAGCAGGATCTTGCCAGTGTGATCGATCAACCCGGAAATACCCTGGTTGGCGTTGACAGCTATGGAGGTGCGGTTTTCGACGGCGCGCAACCTGGTGTAGAAAAAGTGGAGCCTGGTGATGGTGGAGACATTCAGCCAGGCGTTATTGGACATCAGCACCATGAAGTCCACGCCCTGTTTAGCAAGTTTCCCGGCAACCATATCCCGCGTGGACTCATTGCAGATCATCACCCCGATGGTTGCATGATGTGAGGTGATGGGCTCAGGGTGTAGGTTCTCAGCATGACCTGCATGCGTATTGTCCAGGGCAAAGGACACTTGCCCGAAACTTCTCCCGAACAATGAAAACAAGGGTTTTTCAACGCCTGCAAGCAACTCCGACTTATCGTACCGGCCGGCCACCTGCCCGTCGGGATAAATAAAATAGGCAGAAAGTGCGGGGTTGTCTTGCCCGGGGTCCGGTTCAGAAAAATAGGATATCAGGTGGGACGCACCGGTTTCGCGACCCTGTTCCAGTATATACAGCAAAAAATCATCATCCGCCCTGTAGGTCCACGGAATGACGCTTTCGTTCCAGACGATGATGTCGGGCTTTTGCATTACCGCCTGACGGTTCAGGCCAATGAGCCCCTGTATATAGTTGTTGACCTCCGACTCGCTCCACCTTAGTTCGGCAGGTGAGTTGTCGCAGATCAGAGCAAGTTTAAGAGTCTCCCGGCCGGGGGTCACCAAGGTGTGCATGCGCACCAGGCCATAAGAGTGGATGATGAGCAACAGGGCCATGGCTGCCAGAAGTGAGCGTTTGTTTCTCCCGGCAAGGTAAGAAGCAAGCAACAGGTTGATCATCACAAGGAACCAGGATATGACACCCACACCTCCGAGCTCGGCCAGCTGCAAAAACCATATATTGCTGGCCTGGGTATATCCGAAAAAATGATAGAGCCAGGGTGATCCCCTGAAAGCGAAACTTATCAGGGCCTCCAGGGCAACATACGCCGAGGCAAGGGTGGGAGGGATTAACCATCTCCACTTCTTCAAATATCCGGACCATTCAAAAAGCATTGCTGCCAGGCCAAACAACAACATGAATTTTGCTGCATAGAAAAGCAGAAGGGATAGCCACACGAATATTCCCGGAAAAATAGCGTGGCCGGTAAAGGCAGCCACAATGGGAAAGGCCCAGCTTTGGGTGATTGCCGCCTGTGTGATACCTGTGATTGCCCCGGCCAGCATGCCGTTCCTGACATCAAACCGGTGTTTTTTCAACAGGTAAAAAACCGGCACGTAGCAAAGCCATCCCATCCACCAGTAAAGATGAATGATGGCCAATCCGGACAATATGCCTGTAAGTATTGGCAGGAAAAAGATCGCAGGCAGTTTTTTGCGGACAGCTGGTTTTGGCACAGTCCAAATAAATTAGATAAAAATCCAGTTAATAAAACCTTCTCACCATAAATATTTTAGCCGATATGATCAGCGCTATCGCAAGAAATAAGGCCCAGGGCGCAAGCGGCACCTGCTGTGCGTTAAAATTGGTGGTGAGTGTGATGGTTGTCGTGCCTGAACATAGATTCATGGGAGTCTCATTACTAATATCAAAGACCGTAAAAAGCCCGAATCTATATTCGGTGAGATCCAGTGCTTGTTCCGTGGCCCTGATGGAGAACTCCAATTCAGTTCCTTCGCCTTGGTCTAATTCAGGGTGATTGTTGGGGGATAAAGGGTCAATCGTGTCAAACAAAAAACCCGGCACAAATGTATCACAAGCTCCAGGAAACACCGAAAGCTGTTGTGTGCTGGCATCCTGATTGGTAAAGTGTGGTGACTCAGCATACACAAAATGGCCGCTGGTTTCATCGTCTTCAATTACAAACCAGTTTGTACCATCGTCATAGCTGTAACCCAGTTCTATGATATCTGCCGAAAGATTAAGCAAAAAAGTATTCCCCATTTGAACCCTTAAGCGGATGTTGTTTTTGTGGGTAAGGACGATGGGAGTTCTTTCATCTGCCTTCCAGGTGGCTGAGGTGTCGTCGCCGTCGTCGTTGCGCCAGCGCCAGTTTCCCTGCCCAAAGCCAATAGAAAGGGCAGGCAAAGACATCCCGACAAGGATGAGGAGCAGTAATAATTGTTTGTAATTAAGCATTTGGTATTGTTTTTACTGGATTAATGGTATTTTTTATTTGTTTTGATGTGATTACGGACAATTAAAATCAATGATTTTTCACTGTAAAAATAATATTTTTTTAATTATTTTGATAACTTCATTGTCATTCTTTGCCGTTACCGGATGATGGAGGCTTTTGACATGTTCAATTCGCTGAACCTTGCCCAGGATTTGCAGCCATATGTCCACCTGGAAAACCGCAGGGTACAGGGCACCGAAAACATTTACCCTACATTATTCACAAAAAGCAAACAAATTGCTGTATCTGACTGATTAAGTGATAATAAGATCAAAAGCTTGTTAAAACTCAATTTGTTTGCTTTTTTCTGGTGCTTTTACTTCAGGCCATCTGCTTCGTTGCGAAAGCCTTGAAATAGACTACTATGTCGGCGGCTTTCGACGCCTTGCATCTGACCTGAATTAAAAGCATGAATAATGCAGG
>REEA01000009.1 GCA_007695305.1 Bacteroidia bacterium | reverse complement strand
GCACTGTAATCTGACCAGACCAGTGTCTGTTCATCCGGAGATAAAACAGCATCTGTAGCCCCGTACCGCGATGAAACAAGCTGGAAAACCTCATCTTTTTCTTTGTCTGCCAGGTAAATGTTGCTGATGCCCGAGAAAGCCCCGGTAAAGGCAATCCGGCCCTCATCCAGATAGCGTGGCCTGGCGATTTCGTTGTGTCCCGCATGAAACAGCGTGGTAAAAACACCATTTTTCAGATCAACCGATACAATCCGCTTACCCGTTTCATCCCGGGCAATGGCTATAACGGAGGTGCCTTCAGGGTGCCACTGGGGCTGCATCAGGTAGGCATTTTCAACGGTTGCGTACCTTTCCTGTTCTTTACCTGTTTGGGCATCAATCAGCACCAGTGCATATTCATCTGTTGAACTGACTTCCGTTACGGCAATAGTTTTTCCATCAGGTGAGAGGGCAGGGGAGAAGTAGCGTGTGTTTCTGGTGATCCGCTTCCGGTTGTTATCCTGAAAGCAATACATGTGTACTTCCGACCAGCTCCGATGGTCCCAGCGCGGGTCATTGCGGTGTTCTGTCCAGACAATCTTGTTGGCCGCGAGTGAGAATATTTCAGAATTATAAAAACCTGGGGTAAAAAGAACCTTTTCAGTACCATCAGGACTGATGCGAACAACCCTTGGAATGTCCTCCATGCCGGTTTTCAGCGCCAGCAGATCGGTGTCATTCAAAAAAGCGAGCGAACGGTAGTTGGTATACAGGTTCTGATCTTTATTAACGCGTTGAAATGCTGTATACGCATGCTTTTCCTGTTGTGTCGTCCATGCCGAGTCAAGCCAGAGGAATGTGTCTTCATAAAAGCTGCTGATGGTTGAACCGGTCTTTTTCTTCAGGCCGAGCGAAAGCGGGAAGAGGGTGTACGGTTTTTGGGCAATGTTGTTGATTACATCATCCCAAATTTTCGGCCCGTGAAAGTGGCGTGCTGCGGCCACCAGCTGGTATCCAAATTCATAATGGTTTGGAACATAGTCTTTAAAGGATCCCAACATCGCTTTGTCGAAGCTGTAAGCCCCTTTTTCGAGGATTTGCGCACGCAGTCCCTGTTCAAAAACAGGCTGACGCCCTCTGCCTCCGAAAGTCAATGCAGTTTCTGCAGCAACGGCATCCCCTTCCAGCAACCAGGGGGGCATACCCAGTCCGAGTAAGCCACCGGTGGCTTGTTGACCGAACAAAATAGACAAAAAGCGGGTAAAGCCCTGGTTCAGCTTATCGATCTGTACCACGTGCCTGTATTCGTGGATGGCCAGTCGTTCGTGCCAGTCGTGTACATCATCGTTTGGGGGTGGATTGGTAAACATCTCCAGTCGTGCCGGCGCCCAGCTGACAAAACCATTCGGCTCTACCGTTTGGTTGTGCAAAATGACCGGCACCTTGCGCGGCTGGTGTCCAAGGGTTGCTGAACCCGGCTCATAAATGAACTCCAGCAGGTCTGCAATGTAGGCCGCACGAGCTGCGTAGTCTTCCGGAAAGATCAGTTGGAAGTTTTCGGTATGGATCTGCTTCCATCTAATGCTCGCCGGATCCTGTCCGCGGATGTAAAACTGAGCTTTGACTCCCTGCAAACAGGCAATCAGAATCAACACTAAAAAGCCAACTTTTAAAAAAAAGTTTTTCATGGTCTTAATTCAGATGCTCTTTAAAAGCTTGCCAGACCGGATCGTGATCCGGAGCAGCTGCCTGTACGGTGATTTGTTTATTGGAAACAGGGTGCAAGAAGTCCAGAAGGTACGCGTGGAGGTGGATGCTGCCATCTTTGTTTGATCTGCTGAAACCATATTTCAAATCTCCTTTGATCGGACAGCCTGTTGCCGACAGCTGCGCCCGAATCTGATGGTGGCGTCCGGTCAGCAGTTCAACCTCCAGTAAGTAATAGCTCTTGCTCTCTGCCAGCAGCTTATAGTTCAGTTCAGCCTGTTTGGCACCATCTGTATCTTTCAGACACACATAAGACTTGTTCTGCTTTTCATTTTTTTTGAGATGGTGAGTCAGTTTCCCTTCGTTTGAGGGTGGCGGATTCTGCACCACTGCCAGGTATTTTTTTTTGATTGTGCCCTCCCGCAGCATATTGTTCAGTCGGCTCAGGGCCTTGGATGTCCGGGCAAAGATCACAGCACCGCTAACCGGTCGGTCGATGCGGTGCACCACCCCAAGGAATACGTTTCCGGGTTTGTTATACTGAATTTTAATATAGTCCTTGACAAGCTCGCTCAGCGGGGTGTCGCCGGTTTTGTCGCCCTGCACGATCTCGGATGAGCGCTTGTTAATGATGATCAGATGGTTGTCTTCATACAATATTCTGTCTTCCAATCCTTCTGGATTTTGCATCTTCAGCTGACTAATATTGTTCTTTTTCGTTGGGGAAGTCTATGTTTTTGACATCCCTGATGTATGATTCCACAGATCCTTTAATCTCTTCATACAGGTTGTGGTATCTCCTTAAAAAACGGGGAGAAAACTCCCGGTTAATACCCAGCATATCGTGCAGAACCAGCACTTGCCCGTCCACTTTACTGCCGGCACCTATGCCGATGGTTGGTATTTTAATCTCTTTGGTGACCTTTTCAGCAAGTATGGCCGGGATCTTCTCCAGAACCACTGCAAAGCAGCCTGCTTCTGCAAGCAGGTTTGCATCCTCAACCAGTTTTTGTGCTTCCTCCTCTTGGGTGGCACGGACTACATAGGTGCCGAATTTGTTGATGGATTGGGGTGTGAGTCCGAGGTGCCCCATTACCGGGATCCCTGCTGACAGGATGCGGTCAATCGATTCAATGATCTCCTTGCCCCCTTCCAGCTTCACTGCATTGGCGTTGGACTCTTTCATGATGCGGATTGCCGACAGCAATGCTTCCCTGCTGTTTCCCTGGTAGGTGCCGAACGGCAGGTCAACCACTACCAAAGCCCTTTCCACAGCCCGCATCACGGAGCTGGCATGGTAGATCATCTCATTCAGGGTGATGGGCAATGTGGTTTTGTGGCCGGCCATCACGTTGGCTGCCGAGTCGCCCACCAGGATCACATCAATGCCGGCGCTGTCTACAATCCGTGCCATCGAATAATCGTAGGCGGTAAGCATCGAGATCTTCTGCTCACGAAGCTTCATCTCCTGAAGCACGTGGGTGGT
>REEA01000126.1 GCA_007695305.1 Bacteroidia bacterium | reverse complement strand
TTTTTTGCCACGAATGCACGAATATCTTTTCTTCTTTCATTCGTGAATTCGTGGCATATTATTTTTTTTTCAACTCAATGTTGTTACGATTCCAGATGCAGACAATAAACGAGGTAAAAACCAACCCTACCCGCCACTGATCAGGTGGATAACCTTTACGTCATCCCCCTCTCTGATCATAACACGATCATAGTCTTCTCTCCGTATGGCTTTCTCATTGACACGAACCACCAGGAATTTAAAGGTAAAATTTTTATATACCAGCAACTCACTTATGGACAGGCTATCCTTATCCGGTATGGTTTCGGGTCGGTTATTCAAGGTGATTTTCATCATCAAAACTCGTTTGTGCCTCCGTGTTTCATCAAAAACTTTTTCTTGCCTCGCTTTTTAAAAAATCCATGGCGGTTTTGGTGGCGGACCTTTCCAGGTCGGTTTCCAGGATTTTCCCGCTCAGCTCTGTTCCTGTTGCACCTTCTTTTAATGCAGAGGCAAGAGAGTTGATCTGCCCCATACTTTCTTCATAGGCCCGGTTGATAAGCTCCCATGCCCTGGGAGAAATGTATAGCTGCTGCGACAAATTATGGGTGTATTCGTCGCGAATACTCCTGATCAGTAGTTTTTGCAGTTCGGCAGCTGTCAAATCAGGCTGATAAACCCTCATTATTAAATTATTGGGAGATATACGCTCCAGGAAAAGCACCAAGCGTTCATAGGCCTGCAAACGCAATGGCAGTGATATCCTCATCCTGTCGGACATGAGGTCGGCGTGGCGTTTCTTATTCTCCTGCTGAAAAAACTCTTTCAAAAGAAACCACGCGGTAATGAAAACAATTATCGAAGGAACGGTGTATCTAAGAATATAAAATATCTCGCCCATGACTGTATGATTTTTCACACAAAGATAATCCCTTTTGGCAAATGGCTTTAATTTGCTATTTTTGCCGCTCAACAAATCAACCATACAACCTGACAATTAAAGTATTTACCTTTTTATCACACCATCATGATAACATTATCCGATCGAATTAACCGTTTGTCAGAATCTGAAACTCTCGCCATGTCGAGGATGAGCAGGGAGTTGAAGGCTGAGGGGCACGACGTGATCAACCTGAGCGTTGGGGAGCCCGATTTTTTTACCCTCGATCCGATTAAGGAGGCCGGTAAAAGAGCCATCGAAGAAAACTATTCATTTTACACGCCTGTGAATGGTTATCAAGACCTTCGAGAAGCCGTATGCAGGAAACTGCTGCGCGACAATAATTTGCATTATACGCCCGAGCAGGTAGTGGTTAGCACAGGGGCAAAACAATCTATTGCCAATGCCGTTCTCTGCCTGGCCAACCCCGGCGACGAAGTGATCGTCCCGGCACCATACTGGGTGAGCTACAGGGAGCTTGTCAAAATGGCCGAAGCCGAAGCCGTATATGTAAAAGCAGGCATTGAGAACGATTTCAAAATTACCCCTCAGCAGCTGGAGAATGCCATTACGGAAAAAACCAGGCTGTTCATGTTTTCCAGTCCCTGCAACCCTACCGGATCAGTGTATTCGCGTGAAGAGCTGGGTGAACTTGCTGAGGTATTTGCAAAACACCCACGGATTTACATCATCTCGGATGAGATTTACGAGCATATTAATTTTGCGGGCAAACATGAAAGCATCGCGCAGTTTGACTCCATCAAAGACCGGGTGATTCTGATCAACGGTGTTTCGAAAGGTTTTGCCATGACCGGCTGGCGTCTTGGTTATATGGCTGCCCATCCGCAAATTGCCAAAGCCTGCACCAAGTTACAGGGTCAGATCACATCGGGGACATGCTCCATAGCCCAGCGGGCCGCCCTTGAAGCCATGGAAATGGATCCTTCAGTTACCACCGGCATGCTTGAAAAGTTCAGGGAGCGAAGGAACCTGGTCATTGATTTGCTCAGGGAAGTGCCGGGCACCAGCACCAATGAACCGCAGGGTGCATTTTATCTGTTCATCAATGTGAAATCCTACTTTGGCAAATCAGATGGAACGGAAATCATTCAGAATGATAACGACTTTTGCATGTACTTGCTAAAGAAAGCGCACATTGCACTTGTGCCGGGGAGTGCCTTCGGCGACGACCAGTGTGTTCGTTTCTCCTATGCTACTTCACAGGATCTTTTGATTGAAGCAGTGGAAAGAATGAAAAAAGCACTGGCAGTGTTAAAATAAACATGGCTGATATGCCGTTTCCAACTTAATTGGTTGTATCACCACGAAGTTAATATCCGTGACAACCGATCATCCATTAAAACCAAACAACATAATCCAACAACAACCCTACATTTCTCTTTACGGGCTGTTTGAACTTATAACCAAACAGTTATATGACAGACAAGAATACCATTACCCGTTTATTTCACTCTTTTGAGGGTAAAAAATTGTTGATCATCGGCGACGTGATGATTGATGCCTACCTTTGGGGGAGTGTCGACAGGGTATCACCGGAAGCACCGGTTCCTATCGTCACCCTTAACAAAAGGGAAAGCCGTTTAGGCGGCGCAGCCAATGTGGCTATGAATATCCAGAACATGGGAGGCATACCCGTGCTGTGCTCCGTGATTGGCAGCGACAGCAAGGGTGAGCTTTTCCTGGAGCTGCTCGATGAGGAAGGCCTCACCAATGAGGGCATCATCACCAGCGACAACAGGCTGACCACCGTGAAGTTTCGCGTATTCGGGAACAATGTGCAGATGTTGCGCGTAGATGAAGAGGTAGCCCATTACCTTAAAGAAGATGAAGCGGCAAAGCTGATGGAAACTATCAGCGGGCTCATCAATTCAAACGGGATTGACGCCATCGTATTCGAAGATTACGACAAAGGCGTGATTTCGCCCACAATGATAGAAAATGTATTAAAACTTGCCGGCAAGCACGATATACCTGTTGTTGTGGATCCAAAAAAGAAAAATTTCTCTCAATACAAGGGAGTCACCCTCATCAAGCCCAACCTGAAAGAACTAAGAGAAGGCCTCAATCTCAACGGTGAGCTGATAGGTCCGGAACAGATCAACAAAGCCGTACTTGCTTTGCAGGATAAGCTGGAGGTGGAGATTGTCCTGGCAACCCTTTCCGACAAGGGCATTTATTACAGTAGGCGCACAGCCAACGGGAACATCGAAACCGGTTCTATACCAGCCTACATCCGTGATGTGGCGGACGTTTCCGGAGCCGGTGATACCGTGATCAGTCTGGCAGCCCTTTGCGTGGCTGTTGGGGCACCGGTGGAACTGATGGCAAGGATATGCAACCTGGGCGGCGGACTGGTGTGTGAAATGGTGGGCGTTGTACCTGTAAACAAAGACAAGCTGCTTTTTGAAGCTCTGAAAAAATTCTGCCAGAATTGAAAAAAAAAGACCTGACTTCTTTTCGTAAAGAATACAACCTGGCATCATTGGACACTGCCGATGTTCCCCGCGATCCCATTGAATTGTTTAATCGCTGGCTTGATGAAGCCATCGCCCGTAAGCTGCCTGAGCCCAATGCCATGACATTGGCTACTGTTACCCCCGGCGGAAAAGCGGCAGCAAGGGTGGTGTTGCTAAAGGAAGTGATTGACGACCGTTTTGTGTTCTACACCAATTACAACAGCCGCAAAGGAGTTGAGCTGCAGGCAAACCCGCATGCAGCACTGGTGTTTCTTTGGCTCGAGCTGCAACGACAAGTGCGCGTAGAAGGGAAAGTGGAAAAAGTGGGTGAAAGCGTATCGGACGAGTATTATGCTTCCAGACCAAGAAACAGCCGGATAGGAGCCATTGTTTCGCCGCAAAGCCAGGTCATTGAGAGCCGCGAAGAACTGGAAAAGGTATTCAACATCCTGAAAAATAACAATGACCCGCATCTGCACCGGCCGAAGTACTGGGGAGGGTATCAGTTAATCCCTGATCGTGTTGAATTTTGGCAGGGAAGAGAAAGCCGCCTGCACGACAGAATCCTTTACCTGAAAAAAGACAACGGTTGGACAATCAAACGCCTGGCGCCATAAGCCGGCTTTAAAAATGTCACAAAATAAGCCGGACTTTTGTGCGTTTATCAGAAGCAAACTTTTACAGGCAATTCGGATATAATAATTAATGAAAAACGTGAAACGAACATATTTCTCAAGCACCATTCTAATCATCTGCTGTATCCTGTTCGCATTACCGGAGGAGCTCTCAGCGCAGCACAGAGACAGGGCATTCAGATTTCTGAACCGGCTGGACCACGATGAAAGGCCTTACCATTTTGGCTTTACCCTTGGATTCAACTCACAAAATTACGCTTTAAGACCGGTTGAAGGTATGAGCGAAGATTTCGGTTTTGAATACGTTTTGCCGGAAAAAGACTACGGATTTCATATCGGCATTGTGTCCAACCTGAATCTTACGCCGCATATGGATCTGCGTTTCATTCCCACGATAACCTTTGGAGACAGATATCTGGAATACTATATGCCGGCAGCCGATGGGGGAGAGATAAACGGAGGCCCCGGTTTAAGCGACTGGGAGTTGAGAAGACCCTCGGATACTCAAGACCTGGAATTAACCTTGCTGGAGTTTCCATTACACCTCAAATATAAATCTGCACGAATGAACAACTCAAGGGCATACGTGATCGGTGGTGTCAAATACACGCATGACCTGGCTTCCATTGAGCTGGGTGTTGGTGATGAGATACTTGCCCGGGTAGCCCGTAATGACCTTCATTATGAATTTGGTGTGGGAATGGATCACTACTTCTTTTATTTCAAATTCTCGGCAGAAATAAAGGCATCTTTCGGGCTGACCAACCTAATCAGACCGGGTGAAGATAATATTGCATTCGAAAAATATTATACCTCCATCGACCGCCTGAATTCACGCAGCATCATGATCTCATTTACCTTTGAATAAAGGTCTGATTATCTTATAATCTGTAATCTTCTCGTGATCACTTCCTCATCCGTAATATAAACCCGGATAAAGTAAATGCCTGTATCCAGATGTTGAACATCTATACCGGCTTGCATGGCATCAACAAGAATGGTTTTTATGGTGTTCCCGGCGATGTCGGACAACACGATTTTACTTATACGGGCGTCTGCCTCCAGTTTCACCTTGCTGGATGCAGGGTTCGGATAAACAACAAGGTTATGGTCAGATAAATGGCCTAAGCCTGTATCGTCAACATGTAATACAACTTCTTCCCACACATCATCATTAATAATATCTAATGTGCCGTGCGCAGGAAAGTAGTCTTCTTTCAAAACCGTATAGTCATAGCTACCCGGCACAATGTCGTCGAGGGTGTAGTGGCCTGCCTGGTGTTCTGTGCCTTCGAATACAACCACTGCCCCATGGATTGGCTCTCCATGAATGTCAACCGGTTCAAAAGTCACCGTGTAAACGATCAGATCCAAAGTTACCAGCTCAGTAACATCTTCAAGGCCTACCACCAGTGTATCGGCAACGGGATGATACCCTTCCTTCTCCACAACATAGGGATAAATGCCTCCGATAATATCATCAAATACATAGTCGCCGGCAGCATTGGTCTGCTCATCAAGCGTGATGACGGCACCATGCAGTGCTGTATCATCCTGATCGCGGACATCGAAGGTCACCAAAAACCGCTCGTGCATCAGCACTATATTTTCAGCCACATGGTCGTCCACTACTTCCACTTCCCCTTCATAGGACTCATATCCTTCTTTTTCGATAAAAACAGTATACAAACCGGGTTCAACCCGGGTGTAAAGATAAAGACCCGGTATTACTTCCATCCCATGGTCGCCATCCAGTTTTACGGTTGCATCCTGTATTGGCATTTCTTCTTCATCCCGCACATCGAAGGTCACCTCATAAAAGTCGCCAATCCCTTCGAGCACCACATCGTCTATATTCCAGTCCCATATGTTCCATGTATTTCCTTCCCATCTGAAGGCAAACCGTATCGACTCATTTTCATCAGTCAGATCAATAAAGAACTCTTCAAAGAGTGGACCATAATCAGGGGTTCCATTGAATGACATCAGCTCTTCCCATTCTTCCGCACCATCGAGGCTATAGTTGACGGATATTTCACCGGCGACTGAACCGAAGTTTCTCAGGTACTGACGGAATGTCAGTCTTACCTGTTCATAATCGGAAATATCTACGGTATGGGTGATAAGTTTTGAAACTGCTGTAAATGAAGGGCTCCAGTTCAGGCGCATCTGCGGTGCCTCACCCCCGGCGGTTTCAGAATTGTGCACGCCCCAGTTGCCTGCACCGGGACCATCGATATACCATCCCGTAGGCAAGTCCCCTAACGGCAGGTCGAAGGGCTCATATATGAGCAGGCCTTCAGCACCCAGGGTGGTTACATTTGAGGTGGCAGTGCCCCCCTCTCCGACGAGGTTATAGGCGGTGACGGTATAATAATAGTTGCCTACATTGGGAATATTTTGATCAAAAAACACCGGATTGGTGAGAGCGGTGGCCACTTCAACGTTACCGGGGTTCCTGTAAACATTGTAGGTAAGATTACTGCCATCGAAAAAACCGTTGTTCAATCCTTCATCCGGTGCCTGCCAGCTAAGGATGGCATTGTCGCCGGCTGCTTCCAGGACGACATCAGCAGGAGCTGCCGGAACGTCATGGCCAACATAAGCACTTCCGGTGGCCGCCAATCCGGTACCTGCAAAATTGGCTCCCCTGACAACATAGAGGTAGGCGCCATCTTGTTCAATATCATTATCGGTATAAGAGACTTCTTCACCTATCACAGGATCGAGCATGGAATAAATGAGCACGTCGCCACGGAAAACATGGATGGTGTCGAGTTCTGTAAGGGTTTCTCCACCGGCTGCTTCAACCGGGTTAGTCCAGGTGATCTCAGCTGCCAGTGCTCCTTCCGGATCAGCAGTTACGGTGAGGTTTAACGGTGCGGCGGGGGCTTCCGGGTCAGCCATGTTGAAAAGCGTTTCAGACAGTGCAGCGTAGGCATTCACCCGACCTGTGCCCAGCAAACCGATATAGTTGGGGTTGCTGCCATAAATATCATCTGTGGTGGAGAGCAGCATGTCCCTGATCTCTTCCACTTCAAACTCTCCCGGGGCCATCGACAGCATGAGTGCTACCACACCAGACACATGGGGGCAGGCCATGGAAGTTCCCTGGTAAAAGTCATAACCCACATTTACTGCACTAAGCACGCCTTCTATAGGATTTGTGTTTGTTTCTCCGCCGGGAGCAGATATTTCTATATGTGTACCAAAGTTGGAATACCAGGCAAGCTGGTCGTTGTGGTTGAGGGCGGCAACAGCCATGGCACCGGAGTAGTAACCGGGATAGTTGGCACCTGCGTTGCCACTGTTCCCGGCGGCAAAGATGGTCAAGCCACCGTCCATCACGTCACCACCACCGTTAACATTAAAATAGTCGATGGCATCGAGTACGGCCTGTTCATAAAACCCTGCTGATGTATAACCCCAGCTGTTTTGGGAGATCGCAGCGCCATTGTCAGCGGCGTAAACGGGAGCAAGATGAAAACCACCCGACTGGCCCCAGCCGGGCTCAAAAACCTGGGCCGACATCAGGCTGACACCCGGTATGTCGCCCCAACCGCCGGCAATACCGCTGACACCTACTGCGTTGTTGTTAACAGCGGCAATGGTGCCCGCCACGTGAGATCCATGGTTATGGGGAACAATGTTGGGTGTGTTGCTTACAAAGTTGTAACCAACACCATCCCAAATATTACCGGCCAGATCGGGATGGTTGATGGCGATGCCACCGTCAACCACAGCAACAACTACCTGTATATCCCCGGTTTCAATGGTCCATGCCTCAGGAAGGCTGATGTCGGCACCAGGCGTGCCATTGGTCTGACCGGTATTGTGATAATGCCACTGCGCATCAAAATCAGGATCGTTCGGAAACCATCCCCTCCCCTCCCGCGTGTGATGCTCCAGCGCAGTATCGGCGGTATAATCCTCCCACTCGTTGGGAACATTCCCAATCAATTCTTTGGTATAATGTGGCTCGGCAATGGTTACTTCAGCAAGCCCCATATAATCGATCACCATGGCTATGATGTCGGCAGATTCATCCACCGTAAGGTCGTACCACAGATGAAATCCCCATTTCCTGTGCCTTTCCGTGTAGCGATTATTCAACGCCGGTGAGTCGAAAGACTTCCGCGCATTGAATACACCGTAAGTTTCATTGAGGGCATCCACGGCAGGCACGCCAAAGATGATCGTACCTTCACCGGTGCGGCTCATTTCGTTCTCTGAAAGGGTTCTTTCGGCTGTCTTGTCAAATTTGATCCGGATGATCCCTTTTTCATAAGCATCTTCCGGCACATTGGAGAGGTCTATGGGCGGCCGTTCTCCCCTTTTAACCGTTTTAAACTGTGCTTTTGCCTCCATGCCAATAAGAAAAAGCATGATAAAGGCCGTAAACAATGCAATCCTGGCATGATTTGGACCATGCGGCAATAATCTTTTGTAATGAAATAACATGTTTTAGATTTTTGATGATGGGTTGTTTATGATTGAGAATGTGTTTTCGTTAGTATTTAAGCAGGGGATCTGCAAAGATCACATTCATGAAAATCGAACAACAAAGATAATAAAACCCTTTGAATTGCCCTGAATGGCCTGTTGAAATCCAGGGTTTATTTTTGGGTCGGGGATGTCTTGCAGAAGAAGTCCCAAACCACTATGCCTGCTGTCACGCTGATATTCAGTGAGTGTTTGGTACCAAACTGGGGGATTTCGAGACAAAGGTCACACATTGCCAGCACCTTATCCTGCACGCCTTTCACCTCGTTGCCAAAAACAATGGCATATTTTGCTCCGGCTTCAGGACAGAACGACCGGAGACTCATGCTTTCTGTGGTCTGCTCCATGGCAATTACGGTGTATCCGTTTTCTTTTAAATGTTGGATAGCATCTGTGGTATTTTCGAAGTATGTCCAGGCGACGGACTCGGTAGCACCCAGGGCTGTTTTGTGGATCTCCCTGTGCGGTGGGGTGGCGGTAAGTCCGCAAAGCAATATTCTCTCCAGCAAAAAAGCATCGGCGGTACGAAATACCGAACCGGTGTTCATCATGCTGCGCACATTGTCCAGAACCAGCACCAGCGGAAATTTCTCCGAAGATTTGAAAAGCTCCGGTGTTTTTCTGCCCAGCTCACCCATGGAAAGCTTTCGCACTTCATTATTTTGTGGTGCATCATGTACATTCATTGCTTAATATGTCCATTTTGAGGTTTTACCGGTATGGATTATTTCAGAAACTTGCCGGTATACGGGCGATTTATGGTATCGACTTTTTTCCGGTGAGCTCATCAACCAGCTTTTTCGTTCCTGTACTTGCCTTTTCTTTGATAATACGCACTCCGTGAATATGCCCCACACTCAGTTCATTGGGATCGATGAGGTAAATCGGTGTTCCCGGCCGCACGTAATGGACAAGACCCGCAGCCGGATATACATTGAGTGAAGTACCGATGATCACATAAATGTCTGCCGTAGAACTCAGGTCAGCCGCTGCCGGGATCATATCCACCGGCTCACCGAACCATACTATATGGGGACGTAACTGGGATCCTTTCTCACACTTGTCACCCAGCTTGAGCTCCCACCCATCCAGATCATATACCAACGATTCATCAACCGTTGAGCGTACCTTTTTCAGTTCACCATGCAGATGCATCACGTGCGTTGAACCTGCCCGTTCATGCAGGTCGTCCACATTTTGGGTGATAATCCGGACATCAAAGTCTTTTTCAAGCTCTGCCAACGCGTAATGGGCCGCATTGGGCTCCACTTCGTATAATTGTTTGCGACGCTGGTTGTAAAAATCCAGGACCAGTTCCTGGTTTCGCTCCCATGCCTCGAACGTGGCCACATCCATAATATCATATTCCTCCCATAATCCGCCACTGTCGCGAAAGGTTTTTATGCCGCTCTCCGCGCTTACACCTGCGCCTGTCAATACAACGATCCGTTTCTTTTTCATGGTTGTCCGGTTTGGTTTTCAACAAAAATAAAAAACTTTCGTTGAATGTTGTTATTAATGCACAAAAGCACTATATTTGTGCAAATGATCATTGCCGCTTTCAGGTAATGTGATGCAACACACACATCAACTCAATGACAACAAGAGAAAACATATTGCTTGGTGCCCGTAAAGTTTTCGAGCGCTTCGGCTTCAGCAAGGCATCCATGGCCGATATTGCCATGGCAGCTCGCCAGGGGCGGCGCACCATATACAGCTATTTCACCAGCAAGGAAGAAGTGTTTAAAGCAGTGATTGACACAGAGGTGGAGGTGCTGGCTGAAAACCTTGAAAAGCTGGTGCGTGCTGATATTCCGCCCGATGAAAAGCTTCGGCAGTATATGCACATCCGCATGAATGGTATCAAAGAGCTTACCATGTATTATGATGCGCTGCGGCATGATCTGTTAAACAAGATGGGACTGGTGGAGAACCTGCGGATCGAATATGATGCCAGGGAAACGCAGCTGATCAAAACCATACTTGACGAGGGTAATGAGAAAGGGACGTTCGACATTCCTGACACTCAGCTGGTGGCGGATGCCATTGTGCTGGCCACAAAAGGCTTTGAGCTTCCCATTTTTATGGGACGCAGCGACTTTGACCATGATCGGCTCATTGATCCGCTGATCAGCACTTTATACAACGGAATCAAGCGGAAAAAATGACATCACTGCGTCTGAAATGCCGGGAAAAGCATTGTTGTTCTCAATATGATGATGGTTAAAAGCATAGTCGGTTGACCATAAAAAAACACTGTGTGTATTGGATTTTAAAATAACAACAGGGTTATGCGGAATGGTTTTATGGAAAAATATGCAGGATGGGTGATCCGATTCCGGTATTGGGTAATTGTATCCGTATTAATGATTACTGTTTTGATGGCTTATTTTCTGAAAGACCTGGAGGTGAATGCAGATGTGATGAGCTATCTTCCGGATGATGATCCTGCGGCCGCTTTATTCAACCGGATCGGCGATACTTATGGCGGCAATGAGATGGTGATCGTTGGTCTTGAGGGGCAATACGTTTTTGACCCCGGAACGCTTGACATCATCAGGCAGGTAACAGACAGCATTCGATCGACACCCGGCATCGGATATGTTACCAGCCTGACCAATGTGTTGGATATCAAGGGTTCTGATTGGGGTATCGAGATGGGCAGACTGATTGATGAGTATGACATACCGCAGGATCCGGTAGTTTTGGATTCGCTGAAAAGATATACCCTTTCAAAAGATATGTACCGTGGCAACCTTGTTTCTGAGGATGCCATGGCTACCCTCGTTATAGGTAAAATACTGACCGGTGTTAACCGTGCCGGGGTGGTAGAGATGATCATGGAGAAGCTTCAGGGATTTCCTTTTGAGGGGAACATCCATTATGGCGGGATGCCGGTTACCTTGCTGGAACTGAGCCGCACGATCCTTCACGATATCCGGTTTATTGCCCCGCTCACCTTCATCATCATCAGCCTGGTTTTGCTGGCGGGCTTCCGCAACGCGCGGGGATTGATCCTACCCATGCTAACCGTGTTGATCGCGGTTGTTTGGACCATGGGTTTGATTGCCATGTTGGGATACCAAATCACCATGATGACAAACATCATCCCTGTAATATTGCTGGCTGTGGGAAGCGCTTATGCCATTCATGTGGTAAACGCTGCCATGGCAGAGCAATCTGTAAATCCAGAAGGTGCACTAAAGAGGGGCGTCACATACATTGTGGCACCGGTGATTTTGGCTTCCATAACAACCATGTTTGGGTTTCTTTCTTTCATTGCCGGATCTTATCTGATGATGATCAGGGAATTCGGCGTTTTTTCCGCCATTGGCATTCTCTTTGCGCTTTTGCTTACCATCAGTTTTGTGCCTGCCTTACTGGCGGTTTTTGAAAAGCCCCTGAAAGCCCCAAAACACCCGAAGCCCCCCACCCTGTTTGACAAGATCCCGGCAAAGTTATCCATGATGGTGTTTGATCACCGGGGAAAGCTGCTCACCATCTGGCTCGCCATTGTCATGATAAGTGTTTGGGGCATGACGCGCATTGAGCGGCGGGTTGACATCATCGATTATTTCAGGGACGACAGCATGGTGAAAAAAGGGGAAGAGCTGCTGAAAGAAAAATTCAACGGCAGCACCCCACTTTATCTGCACATACAAGGCAATGTGCAAGACCCTGAAGTGCTCCGGGCGATGGAAGACGCGCAAAACTTCATGCAGCAATTCCCATATATCCCATACAGCCAGTCGGTAGCAGACCTTATCAAACAGATGAATGATGTGATGGGCGAAGGGGAGATCATCCCTGATGAACCATACAAAATTGCACAGCTCTGGTTTTTGCTGGATGGACAGGAAA
Source organism: Bacteroidia bacterium (assembly GCA_007695305.1). Taxonomy (GTDB): domain Bacteria; phylum Bacteroidota; class Bacteroidia; order Bacteroidales; family UBA7960; genus PUPG01. The sequence continues at coordinate 38,725 of REEA01000126.1, read as the reverse complement.
TAATGGAACAACTGGTGAGCCCCGGATTAGAAGAGGGGGTCATACAGGCATATGTCACATCCAAAGAGCTGGATGTCCTGAGAGAAATAGAAACCAGCTTTACCGAATATGCACAGAACAACAGCAACGAGAAACACAAGCTGGCCTTTACCGGGATTCCGCTGATGCTGAAACGGCTTGACGACAGCATCATCAGCAGCCAGACATACAGCCTGATCATTGCCATGATTTTGGTGATGGTGATGACCAGTTTACTGCTGAGGTCAGCTAACAGGGGCCTGGTGGCTATTATCCCCATCGGGGTCACGCTGATTGTGCTGTTTGGCACCATGGGTATTACAGGAGTACCGCTTGACATTGCCACCGTGCTCAGCGGCAGTGTTACCATCGGCATTGGCATCGACTACTCCATTCATTTTATAAGCCGCTTTGGGGAAGGTGAAAATGAAGGCCTGGGGGTAAAGGAAAGCCTGGAAAAAGCAATCCGAGTCAGCGGAAAAGCCATTTTTATCAACATGATCGCGGTGAGTGCCGGTTTTGCCATGCTCGTATTCTCCAACCTTGTTCCGCTGCAACGGTTTGGGTTTTTGATCGCCATCACCATGCTAACATCCGGTATGGCCACACTGACCATCCTGCCGATGGTATTTTGGCGAAAAGAGGGAAACAAATAATCCTTCATCATGAAAAACATACATCTTAAAAACGAACGAATATGAAAACACTGAAAATCATGATCACCCTATTGTTTACAAGTTTTTTGGCAAACACAACCTTTGCTGAAGATGCCGGCACCATACTCAGGGAAATGGATGAGGTTTTGTTTGCCGGCGAAGATCAAACCAGTAACATACGCATGATCCTGACAGACAGGAACGGAAACGAACGCGTCAGAGAAGCGCAAGTTTGGCAAAAAGGGTCAAGCAAGCGGTTGTTTCGCTTTACCGCACCTGCCGCCGAGGCCGGCATCGCCTTCCTGTCTCTTCCCGATGACGTAATGTATTTGTATATGCCCGCTTACGGGCGCGAGCGACGTATCGCATCCCATGTGAAAAACCAGTCGTTCGCAGGGACAGACTTTTCCTATGAAGATCTGGAAGTAGAGAAATATGTGAACAGATTTACACCAAAATTACTGGAAGAGACCGACGAAACATATATTTTGGAACTGACTCCCCTACCCGACATGCGAAGCGATTACTCCAAAATCATTGCACACATTCATAAAACACATTATTACCCCCTGAAAATGGAATCCTTCGACCGGGGCGGACAGCCCTTTAAAGTAGCCGAGTATACCTTCAGAAAACAAGAAGACTACTGGTACACCGCTGAAATAAAAATGACCAACCTGAGGCGTGACCACAACACGCGCATGATCTTTGAGGGAGTGGCCTTCGATACAGGGCTCGATGACAGTGTGTTTTCTGTCAGGAACCTTACCAGGCACTGATGATATCCGGGAAAATCCTAAATAAGCCTCGTTTATGTTTTGAATATGCAGATAAATACTTAGAACCAATCAAATATCAAAATAAATGATTTATGAAAACTGCTGCATTTGTTTTAGTTGCCGTTTTTATGGTTCATTCAATGCCTCTGGCATCGCAGGAAAACCCGCTACTGTGGCGGGGTTCTGTAGAATCAGATCAAAGATTGTTTTTGCAGGATGAGCGTGAATGGGCATGGAACGAAAACCGGCTAGACCTTTCGCTGGAAAAGAGAGTCAGTCCTCTGCATATCAGGGGAAACATCTGGCTTCGACACCTGGGTCCTTCCATAGCGGAAACCTATACCGACCTGCAAAACAAGGAAAAAGTCAGTCCGTGGGACCTTGATATCAGGGAGCTTTATGCGGAAGTGCATGGATTTATATCTGAGAACATGGACCTCACAGTTGGTCGTCAGCGCATTGCGTGGGGTACGGCCGACCGGTTCAATCCGACCGACAACCTGAACCCCTATGACCTGGAAGACATTTTGGATTTTGGCCGGGCAATGGGTTCTGATGCCCTGAACATGCAATGGTATTTCACCCGCAACAGCTCCCTGCAAATGGTTTATATTCCGCGTTTTCAGCCGGCAAGCATGCCCAGGGGTGCTTTTGCCGGGGTGTTCGATCTTTCCGTACCAGTGGATTTGCCAAATGCGAAAATGCTGATCCCCGTAAATGAAACCACGCTGATCCTGCCAAAAAATAATCTGGAGGAAGGGTCAAATGTGGGGCTCAGGTGGCGCAGCTTCCTGTTGAACACCGATTTTTCGCTCAGCTATGTATATGCCAGGGATCCGCTTCCCTTGGCCACTGCTGTGGACATCATGATCGACCCCTTGACCAATGAGGCAGAAGCTTCGGCAGTCATGGAGTATCCCCGTCATCATATTGCCGGCGGCGACTTTTCAGGAAGTATCAGAAGGATAGGCATATGGGGTGAAGCAGCACTGTTTATACCGAAGTCCGGTTTTGATACGGATATTACCATACATTTTGCCGAAACGGTGATAAATGAAAAGGTGGTTGCCTTGCACGAGGACCCTTACCTGAAATACGTACTTGGCGCCGATTACACATTTTCGGGCGGCACCTATATGAATGTGCAGTTCATCAGGGGCTTTTTGCACGAAAGTGGCAAAGGCGAACTCAACGATTATTTCGTCATACAAACCGAACGCAGCTTTTTGCAAAACAGATTAAAAATCCAACCGCTGGCAGGTGGGCTTACAGTTAGTGACTGGAGTAATATCTCCGGTGACTATGCCTGGTTCATCACGCCGGAAGTAACCTGGCAGGGAATCGATAACCTGGAAATTACTTTAGGCGGATATTTCTTTGATGGAAAAGGCAATAACTTTTTTGTTGGCATGAAGGACAAAAATATGCTGCGCTTGCATGTAAAGGCCAGTTTTTGATTCTATCCCCACCAAAAAAACGAAACACAAAAGTTTAGACACATTCTCAATAAGACTTATTTGCCATGTTATCAGGTTTTTATAAAAACCCGATACACATACATGTAGCGCAATACTTTGTTTTATTCTAATTGGTATTTATATATTTGTATGTTTGAAAACATGGCCTTGTCATAATAACGGGATATCCCGGGGCAGTAATTGCAAACCAGATGCAACGCTCGTGTCGAAAATTGCGGGCCGGGAGATAGGTGATGGGAGGTGGTATTTAGTAATTAGTATGCAGTATGCAGTAAATAGTGTGGATAATTTGCACCTTTTGACATTTTGACCTTTTGACTTTTTGACCTTTTGACCTTTTGACAAAACTAAACATCCATGAAAAACATCGCTACATTTATTCTGACGGTTATTTTTCCCATTGTCATAGTAACGGTGATGCTCCGTGATGCCTCCAAAGACAATGTTGCTTTGGAAGCATTAAGGGCAGAATATTCCATTCCGCACATTCCGTCGGTGGACCATAGTAAGCACAAGGAACTGCAGCGTGATTTTGACAATCCCCATGAGATTACGGAAGCCTGTATTTCCTGTCATACTGAACGTGGCAATGAGGTTCTGGCAAACGCGCACTGGAACTGGGAGCGGGAAGCATACATCGAGGGACGTGGTGTTACCTACCTTGGGAAAAAGAACCTGGTCAATAATTTCTGTACCGGCATTTTATCCAATGAAGCCACGTGCAACCGTTGCCATATTGGTTATGGTTGGGCCGACGACACTTTTGACCACAGCGACCCGTTGAACATCGATTGTTTGATTTGTCACGACAACAGCGGCTTATATGACAAGCAGCGCGGTGGTGCGGGATATCCCGTTCCCGGTCTTGACTTTCAAACCATCGTACAAAATGTTGGCAGGCCGGAAATGGATAATTGCGGTTACTGCCATTTTTATGGTGGCGGCGGCAATAACGTAAAACACGGGGATTTGGAAAATGCCCTGCTCACCGCTTCACGTGACGTGGACATACACATGTCGGTTGAGGGTGGAAATCTGCACTGCATCGATTGTCACAAAACCACCAACCATCAGATGCTGGGCCGGTATTATGGCGTATCCAGTGACAACACCATGCGGGCAACCTGCGAAGACTGCCATACCAGTATGCCGCATGTGGACCGGATTCTTAATGAGCATGTTGTAACCGTTGCCTGCCAAACATGTCATATACCTGTATATGCCAAGGTAAATCCCACCAAAATGCACTGGGACTGGTCGACAGCCACCGACAGGATTGACGGTCAACCCTATGAAATCATTGACACACTGGGTAATTTGCTATACACTTCTGCCAAGGGAGACTTTCACTGGGTTCAGAATGCCGTGCCAAGCTATGTTTGGTTCAACGGCACGGCAGACCATCATCTGATCTCCGATATCATTGGTGAAGACGACAGTGTGATCTATATCAACACCCTTTTGGGCGAGGCCGGGGATCCAAATTCTCGCATTTATCCGGTAAAAATTCATACCGGACGCCAGCCCTACGACACCGAGTATCGCACCATCATACAGGCCAAGCTGTGGGATAAAGACCCCGGGATGGGGGCACTTTGGGTTGATCTTGAATGGGAAGAAGCCCTGGCCGCAGGTATGGAATATGTGGGTATGCCTTTCTCAGGTCATTGGGACTTTATCGATTCCAAAATGTTTCTCATGGTCAACCACATGGTTTCACCTGCCGATCAGGCTCTTTCATGTGAAGACTGTCATACCCGGAACGGAGGACGTCTGGCGGGCATTGAAGGTATCTATATACCGGCCCAAACTACCCATGCAGCCATTGACTACTTCGGTATCCTGATGCTGTTGTTTGCCGGTGCAGGTGTCTGCATCCATGCGATACTCCGATATCTTGCCTGGAAAAAAAGAATAAAAATCCCGGTGTGAGCCAAATAAATCACCTTCAAACAAAAAGTGACAAGATTTAGCCCTGATCATAAATCATTCTGCCATGCAAAAAGTCTATTTATACTCACGATACGAAAGATTCTGGCACTGGACACAGGCCTTCCTGATATTGTTCCTTGCGCTCACAGGCTTTGAAATTCACGGGTCATACCGGATGTTTGGGTTTGAAAACGCTGTACACCTGCACAACAATGCAGCGTGGATACTAATCGTACTGATCATTTTTACCATCTTCTGGCATTTTACGACCGGCGAATGGCGACAATACCTGCCCACGGCAGAAAACCTCCGTGCACAGATCGCATACTACGTCACCGGTATCTTTCGCAATGCACCCCATCCAACCAAGAAAAGCAGTCTAAGTAAACTCAATCCCATGCAAAGACTTGTTTATCTGGGGCTAAAGATCCTGTTTATTCCTGTTATGGTTATTACAGGACTATTATACATGTTTTACCGCTATCAACTGGATGGAGCCATCACATCATTGGGCATCAACAACCTGAATCTGATCGCATATACCCATACCCTTGGTGCCTATATATTGCTGGCTTTTGTTATCGTACATGTTTACCTGATCACCACCGGGCATACGCTCACTTCCAACCTGAAAGCGATGATCACAGGCTGGGAGGAACTTGAAGAGGAGGAAGTGGAAAAAGCAGTTGCCATAGAAGAAAAAAAGGAAAGCATCCAGAGTGATTGATCATAAAAAAAGATTAAGATATGAACCTCAAATGGCAAAAAATACCATACAAAACAGCAAGCAATATGCTGTTTATTTTTCTGATTTTGATGACAACGGCCTGCACCGGCAAACGACAACCTGCAGACCCTGCACCTTCAAAAGAAGAAACGGCTACCCTGCTGCAGTACCTTGAAGAGAACGGTAACCTGCTGAACAGTCCGGCTCTGCCGGCTTTGATCAATGCCGATGATCTTTTCAGGTCATTACACGCACAAAACATACACGTCATTGATGTACGACCTCTTGATGCATATCGTGAAGGACACATCCAACACAGCATCAATGTGAGGCCGTCCCATATACTCGACCACTTTGAACAGGTCATCGACCCCCGGAGTTTTGACTTCATTGTTCTTGTATGCGAAAATGCCATGACAAGTGCGTATGTTCACTCTGTTTTGCTCATGTTGGGTTACGACAATGTGTTGACATTACGCTTTGGTCTTAGCAGCTGGGACAGTGCTATTGCAGCCGGCAACTGGCTTGGGGCGATGAGCAGCCACCTGGAAGGGCAGCTGGAGCTCACAGACAACCCCAAACGTTCCGCCGGGGAGTTACCTGCCATTGCCACCGGTGAAACCAATGGCTACCGAATACTCAGGGCCAGGGCCCAAAAGGTGCTCCAGGAGCACATTCCCGGAAACATAATCACGGTGAACGAACTGATGGAAAGGCCGGAGGATTTCTATATTATCAACTACTGGCCCAGGCCGCTGTACGAAGCCGGTCACTTGCCGGGGGCTATCCAGTATACACCCAAGTCCTCGTTGCACAGCGAAGAATATATACATACGCTGCCAACAGACAAACCGGTGGTTGTTTATTGTTTTACCGGACAGCACAGTGCTTACGTAACACCCTTCCTCCGGATGCTGGGATATGATGCCCTCAATCTGCCATACGGTGCCAATACTTTTATTCACACAACCATGTTAACTACCCAGGTATCAACACGTTCATTTACAGAGGCTAGCATCCACCAGCTTCCGCTGGTGGGGAAAGATCACTCAGAGGTTGCGCTTCCTGAAAAAGAAGAGGAAGAAGTGGCGGTCCCCATCATTGGTGGTTGTTAGCATACAATATTATTGAAACTTAAAAACAATGCATATGAGTACCATTCGCAACAATTACATGAACCCTTACCTGGCCGGTTTTTTACTGGGCATGGTATTGCTGGCATCTTACGTTATCGCGGGCAGGGGTCTCGGAGCCAGCGGTGCAGCCCGGAGTGTGGTAGTAACCACCGTGGCCTCGGCAGCACCCGAATATGCTGAAAAATCACCCTTTTATGCAGAATACTTTACCGAAGTGAACCCCATGGGGTCATGGCTGGTATTCCTGGTGGTCGGGCTGATCCTTGGCGCCTTTCTGAGCGGTGCGATGGCTAACAGGCTGCGTTTTGCCACCGATCGCGGCCCCAATATCACAGTGCGCACCCGCATGTTTTTTGCCCTTGGCGGTGGTCTGCTGTTCGGTCTGGGCGCACAGTTTGGAAGGGGATGTACCAGCGGATCCGCCCTAAGCGGAATGGCCGTGCTCTCCACCGGAGGCATGCTGACAATGATGGCCATTTTTGGCACCGGCTATCTCATTGCCTATTTTTTCAGAAAACTATGGATCTAACGAAAAAACAACACCTATGGCACCCCTCATACCACAAGGAATCATCAACCCGGAGCTGAACCTGTTCTTTGCCCTTTTACTGGGTATAGGATTCGGCTACGTGCTGGAACAAGCCGGGTTCTCGTCAGCGAAAAAGCTCGCCGGCGTGTTTTATGGATACGACTTTGTTGTTCTGCGCGTTTTTTTCACCGCCGGCATCACAGCCATGACAGGCATCCTGTTTTTCAGCTACCTTGGGTGGCTTGATATGGATTTTGTATTCGTCAACCCAACCTTTTTGTACTCCGCCATCCTGGGAGGAATCATCATGGGTTTCGGGTTTATCATGGGTGGATACTGCCCCGGAACCGGCATCGTTGCGGCCGTAACCGGTAAAACTGACGCCATGGTGTTCATCATCGGCATGTTTATCGGCATATTTGTATTTGGGCATTTTTACCAAAGTTTCGAATCCATTTATACCGGACATTTTCTCGGAAATATCTTTGTTTACGACTCCCTGGGTATGTCGCGGGCCTGGTTTGCCCTGACATTGGCAGTGGTCGCAATCATGGCCTTTACGATCACCCAGATGATCGAAGACCGTATAAAAAAGGTTTCACCGGAGCAAATCAAAACAAGGCCTTCCTATATGTTGCCATCGTTTTTGGTGGTCATTGCATTGATCGTTTTTCTTTTTCTTCCGGAAGAAAGAAGGAGTAATATACGTGAAGCCAGACCACCTGAATTGCTGGCGCAAGTGCATGGAGAAGATGCCTATATAAGTACCCATCGTGTTATTCTGGAAATTAAACACGGACGCGATGATCTTATTCTGATTGATACCCGCGACCAGTCTGAATTTGAACGGTTCTCCCTGCCGGGGGCCATCAACATCCGGGCAGATGAAATTCTCCAACGCCGATGGAGGCCCCTCTTCAAACAGGATCACCGCCGAAAGGTCTTTTTTGGCAATGGCAGCAGCAGCGCCATGCAGGCCTGGCTCACAGCAGCGCGAGCCGGGTACGACAATGTGTATATACTCAATGGCGGGCTCAACAGAATGTTCAGCGAATTGTTCGTGGAATCTGAAATGCCCGATACAACCGCTTACAACCTGCAAGACAGATCAAATGCACGGTTCCTCTATGAGGCCAGACAATTTTTCCTGGAGGGCGGACTGGTTGATCAGGAAGAAGATAGAAGGCAAAGAATAAAAGCTCCGGAAGAATCAGAAATTATACCGGTAATTGGTGGCTGTTAATAAAAAAGTGAGAAAATGAAAAACTCAACTCTGAACAATAGCGCAATTTTGTTTTTCACGGTTTTGATGGCCGCCGTAATCTTCTGTGCCATCACTTCCCGGAATTATCAAATCAGCAACCGGGCGGTGGCAGGAAAAGCAATGACAGAAGGCTTTGTTTCCTATGAAAGCCTGTATTATGATTATCTTCAAGATATTGACAATGGCTTCCTCCTTGTCGATCTGCGTTATCATGCCTATTATGAAGAAAGCCACCTGGCGGGAGCCCACAACATACCTTTTGATGAATTGCTGCAACGCAATCACCAGAGAAAGCTGAAAAAGTATGATAATATCCTGTTGTATGCCGACCAGGAGCAAGTATCGGTAGCGGCACAGATGCTGTTGCTGGGGGCAGGCATCGAAAACGTTCGGGTGATTCCCGGAACCTATTCCACCATCATGCAATATGTTGTAGAAGCGTTTGACCCGTCGCGGGCCTTCTATAATGAGGACAAAGCTCGCTGGGATCATCAGCGTTTTATGCCTGTTGGCGGTGGCGAGACAAAGAAACAACCGGAAACATCCCCTTCAAGAGAAGGTATGGACCCCACTGCGGTAATAGGCGGGTGCTGAAAGTTTTACAAAAGTGACTTACCAGGTGTATCCGGAGCCAAGGTTTTCTTGTGACTGTTAAAAATCATCATCAGCCTCTTCCCCTTCCTGAACCTTCCGGAATTGGTCAAGAAAAACCTTGTCAAGCGACAATGCCTGTGTCAGATCTTTTATAGCTTCCTTGTCGTTCTTGTTGAGAAATGCCGCTTCGGCCCTTGCCATATAGGTGGCTGCCTTTTTGTTATCTAATTTTAATGCCACATCAAAATATTTGATCGATTGTTGAGCTTCTTTCATGGAGAGGGACACCATGCCTTTACCGAACCATGCAATTGCACAGGATTGATCAAGGTCAATCGCTTTTCCAAAAGCATTTGCTGCATTGTCAAAATCATCCATAATCCAATACAGACCACCCAGATCACACCAGGCTTCTACGTTATGCGTTTCCATTCCGGTGAGTTTCTGCAAATCTTTCAAAGCCTCCTCATAATCTTCACAGGCTCCATGTACCATTGCCCTGGTATGGTAATATTTAGGGTTTGCCTGATCAGTTTTGATCAGTACTGATAAGGCCTCCAGGGCGGACTCATAGTCTTCCGCTCTGAATAGTGAACATGCCCGGCCATATATTGCTTCGGGTTCATCACCCTCCGCCAGGATCTCTTCAAATAACTCCAGGGAGCGATCAAAATCCTTTTTGGTGTATGCTGTCCAGGCACGCTTAATCAGGTTATCCCTGTCAGGTCTGGTCTGCTTTGCCATATATAATTGTTTTTGAAATGTCTTTTTATCCAAAAAACCGGCCTCAAATGTACATGATTTTTTTTTGTTTTACCACCATCGTTTTGCCTGACAGTTTTTCAATAATTTTTTCTTTATGACATGTTGCCTGCGAATGGCTTAGGGTTGCGACATCTCTAACATGTAGTAAATTAATATATTCGGACCTCCTGATCCTACCACTGAATATCAATTAGCTACAACTCTTGTGTCGCAAAATGGTAATATCGCGTTTTATATAAGGGTTTTATAAGCTCCTACACTGTCAATCTGTTTTATAAAACCTTTATTCTTTGTGTTTTTCTTTGCGTCTTTGCGCCTTTGCGGTGAAAAAATTTTACCACTAAGACACGGAGGACACAAAGAATACACGAAGAATTCATAAAAGAACTTCCTTTGTGTAACCTTTGTGTCCTTTGTGGTAAAAAAACAGCCACAAAGTGCTGCACTGAGTTTATCGAAGTGGCACACAGGATACAAAAAATGCGAAACCAAGAACTGCGACAGATCAGGAGTTCTGATATTAATGATGATCAGGTTTTCAATCAAATCACAACAATTTCAGGGCATAGAACATTTTTCCACTATTTTTGTATATCTATTGACACAGAAAAAGATTACCTGTCATTTATCTGAAGCGTTCGTTACAATGTTTTGAACCAAGTCATTTTGATCCTGCTGTATATGGATAAATTCTCTTATTTAGGAAACATGGAAGCTTCTCAAGTTGAGGCTTTTTACCGGGAATACCTGGACAACCCGGACATGCTGGAACCAGGCTGGAGACAGTTTTTTGACGGGTTCGAGTTTGCCCGAAAGCGTTACCCCGCTCCTGACAGTGCCACCGATCAGGAAACACTGCTGTTTCGCAATGAGTTTAACGTGATTGAGTTGATTAATGGATACAGAGAACGAGGACATCTTTTTACCAGAACCAACCCGGTAAGGACACGCAGGAAATACTTTCCCACGCTGGATCATCAGAATTTCGGCTTGCAGGACAGTGATCTGGACACGGCTTTCCAGGCGGGTAATGAGATTGGCATCGGGAAAAGCAAACTGAAGGACATCATCCTCCATTTGCAGCAAACCTATTGTCAAAGCATTGGTGCAGAATTCATGTACATCCGCACGCCTGAAATTGTTGAATGGATGAAACATCGCATGGAAAGTGCGAAAAACACACCACTCTTCGATAACCAAAAAAAAACACAGGTTCTGACCAAATTGATTGAAGCAGTTGGCTTTGAGCATTTTCTAAGAAAACGTTTCCCCGGGCAAAAGCGTTTTTCCCTGGAAGGCTGTGAAACCCTCATCCCTGCTCTGGACGCTGTGATAGCGCAAGGGGCAAAAGCCGGCATCCAGGAATATGTGATAGGAATGGCGCATCGGGGGCGTCTCAATGTACTGGGTAATATTTTAAGAAAACCGTACCATAAAATTTTCAGCGAATTTGAAGGCAAGGAATATGCCGAAGAAACCCTTTTGGGTGATGTAAAATATCATCTGGGTTGTACGCTGGAAACTACAACACGCGAAGGTGATGTGGTTAACCTGAGTATTTGCCCGAATCCCAGTCACCTGGAATCTGTTAATCCGGTTGCGGAAGGGATTGCCCGGGCAAAAATTGATCTGAAGCACGATGGTGATTTCAAAAAGGTAGCACCAATTCTCATACACGGAGATGCTTCCATTGCCGGACAGGGAGTTGTTTATGAGGTGTTGCAGATGTCGCAATTGCCGGGTTACAAGACAGGCGGTACCATTCACCTGGTGATCAACAACCAGCTGGGCTTCACCACCAATTATCTTGATGGCCGTTCAAGCACCTATTGTACGGATGTGGCGAAAACAATACAGTCGCCAATCTTTCATGTTAACGGCGATGATGTGGAAGCGGTGGTTTACACCATAGAACTGGCCATGGAGTTTCGTCAGCGATTTCAGCGCGACGTTTTCATCGACCTCCTCTCCTACAGAAAATACGGACATAACGAAAGTGATGAACCCCGTTTTACCCAACCCATTCTTTACAAGATCATAGAAAAGCATCCTGATCCTGCCTCCATCTATGTAGAAAAATTGCTGAAAGAGAATGCCATCACCCGGGAAAAGGTCCGGGAAATTCAGGACATTTTCAACAGAAAGATGGAATTGGAACTTGAAGTGGCGAGGAAAATTGAAAAGGGTAGCATTGACCCTTTTCTTGAAAACACCTGGAAAGACTTTGGTCAGGTAAGTCCGGAGGATGTCAACAAGGAAACAGATACAGCTTTTGATGCCGGCATTTTAAAAAAGCTCGGCGACACTGTGACAAGTCTGCCTGGAGGTAGAAATTTCTTCCGGAAGACAGTAAAGCTGATGCAGGAAAGGAAGAAAATGGTGCTTGAAAAAAACCGTCTTGATTGGGCTATGGCTGAAACCCTTGCCTATGCCACCCTGCTTAGAGAGGGATATCCTGTGCGTGTTTCCGGCCAGGATTCCGAGCGGGGGACATTCAGCCACAGGCATGCTGTCCTTACCATCGAGGATTCGGAAGAGAAATATGTTCCTCTGGCGAACCTCGGTTCTGATCAGGCTCAGTTTGAGATTTATAATTCACCTCTCTCGGAATATGGTGTGCTTGGATTTGATTACGGTTATGCCATGGCTGCTCCGGGTAAACTGATTATATGGGAAGCACAATTCGGTGACTTCAACAATGGTGCGCAGATCATCATTGATCAATACATAGCCAGTGCAGAAGAAAAATGGAAGCTGCTGAACGGCCTGGTACTTTTTCTCCCCCATGGATATGAAGGACAAGGTCCGGAGCACTCCAGCGGACGCATGGAACGCTTTTTGAGCCTGTGTGCTGAAAACAACATCCAGGTTGCCAATTGCACCACACCGGCCAACTTCTACCATTTGCTGCGGAGGCAGATGAAGCGCTCATTCAGAAAACCCCTGGTGGTTTTCACGCCAAAAAGTCTTTTGCGGCACCCCGAATGTACCTCATCACTGGAAGAGCTTGCCAACGGACGTTTTCAGCCGCTGATCGACGATCATGATGCAAATCCGGAGCAGGTAGACAGGGTTTTGATCTGTTCCGGAAAGATCTATTACGACCTCCTGGAAGAACAGCGCAAAAAAGGGCATCACAATGTGGCCATTATACGGCTGGAACAACTATATCCGCTTCCGGTGAAGGACCTTGACGCCATCAAAAAGAAATACAAGCAAGCCAAACGCTGGATATGGGCACAGGAAGAACCACAAAACATGGGTGCCTGGTCATTTATCCTGATGAGTCTCAAGGGTTATAAAATGAGTGTGATCGCCCGCCCGCCAAGTGCCAGCCCGGCAAGCGGTTCCAGCAAGTTTCATCACATGCAGCAAAGAAAGATCGTGGAAAAAGCCTTCGAAGAGTGTGACTGTCCAAATGTTTGCCGTGAATGCAAGCAGCTATGCATCAGCCATCTTGAAGAGGTATTGGATTGAAAGCAAACGTATTCTAACAGCCAAAATTAAACCTTATGACAATCGACATCAGAGTCCCCGAAGCAGGTGAATCCATTACCCAGGTTGAACTGGCCAGATGGTTGGTTGAAGACGGTTCCTATGTGGAAAAAGACCAGGATATTGCCGAAATCGACTCCGACAAAGCCACGCTGACCATCAACGCTGATGATTCCGGAACCATACAGATTATGGTAGAAGAAGGTACAACGGTGGAACCCGGAAAAATCATCGGTCGCATCCGTGTTGGTGAAGTTGCCGGCAAAACTGCTGATCCAAAAACCGCTAAACAGGAAGAATCACAACCCGATGTGGCCAGACAGGCAAAACAAGCGGATAAAGAACCGGATGCTGAAAGCGAACCCTTCGCCAGGCCTAAGCCAGTTGCAGAAACAACTCCGTCAGGCAACCAGGTTCAGAAGGATTTTACCCTTTCACCCGCGGCCAGAAAGTTATTGGAGCAGGAAGGACTTACTGCCAGCCTGGAGGACATCAATCCAACAGGAAAAAGAATCACGAAGAAAGATATCCTGGTGGCTCTTGCCGCAGAATTGAGCGGCCGGCACGACAGCACAGAAAAGACGGAAAAGGGAAAAGCCGGTTTAACGCAGCCGGTATATCCTGCGATACAAGGCTCATGGGGGGGCACCAGGCAGGTGGAAAGACAAAAGATGTCAACCTTGCGTAAGAAGGTGGCCGAAAGACTGGTGGCTGTCAAAAACCAGACCGCCATGCTGACCACTTTCAACGAAGCCGACATATCGGCCATCATTGCTTTGCGCAATCAATACAAAGAACGCTTTGAAGAGAAGTATGGTGTCAAGCTGGGATTCATGTCATTTTTTGTGAAAGCAGTAACCGAAAGTATCCCGTTTTTTCCCCAGGTTAACGGATATATCGACGGAAACCAGATCATCCTGCCCGATTACGCGGATGTAGGTATTGCTGTGAGTACACCGAAAGGCCTAATGGTGCCAGTGATACGCAATGCCGAACAAAGATCCATATTCGAGCTGGAGCATATCATCAATGAAATGGCTGAAAAAGCGCGAAACAACAAGATCACCATTGAAGAACTCACCGGTGGGACCTTTTCCATAACCAACGGAGGTGTATTCGGCTCCATGTTATCCACCCCCATCATCAACCCGCCGCAAAGTGCCATCCTGGGCATGCACAATATCATTGAGCGCCCGGTAGCTATCCGGGGTAAAGTGGAGATCAGGCCCATGATGTACCTGGCGCTTTCTTATGATCACCGGATTATTGACGGAAAGGAGTCAGTCAGCTTCCTGGTGAAAGTAAAAGAGTTCATTGAAAACCCTGCAAAGATGTTATTTGGCGGTCAGGAGGCCGGAGAAACGCTATTGGGTTTGTAGCTCAGGAAAACAAGCAAGCAAGAGGGCATACGTTTTTTCTCATACGCAATACAGGAGGAGATCATCAACTATTCTCACCAGAACAATAGATTAAAGATTATGGCATTGATTAAAAAAGTCAGGGGTATCACGCCAAGGTTCGGGAAAAGCTGTTTTCTTGCCGACAATGCTACCATCGTTGGGGATGTGGTGATGGGCGAAAACTGCAGCGTTTGGTTTAATGCGGTGGTGCGTGGAGATGTACATTACATACGCATCGGGAATAACGTGAACATCCAGGATGGCGCCGTGATCCACGGAACTTTTGAAACCGCCCCCACCAGCATCGGCAACAACGTTTCCATTGCCCACAGAGCCATTGTTCACGGTTGTACCATTGAGGACAATGTGCTGGTGGGAATGAATGCGGTTGTGATGGACAATGCCGTGATTGGAAGCAATTCAATCATCGCAGCAGGTGCGGTGGTTCTGGAAAACACCATCGTGGAGCCAGGCAGTGTTTATGGGGGAATCCCGGCCAAAAAGATCAAAGACATCGATGCAGAACTCACCGGTCATCTTCTGGAAAGAATTTCAAGGAACTACATCCGATACGCCTCCTGGTACAGTGAGGAGGACAAATAATACCTGGATCGCACGGGAAATGGTTTATGAAGCTACAAATCCTTATGCAACCGGATTTTTACAGCTGTTGCCAATACCTGATATAACAATGCCCGTTGGTCATACCTTACGGGCATGACTAACGGGCATCACTCTTATTTTTTCCGGAAGCGGGCCTAAAGACCCAACTCAACTTTCACCAGGGGCATAATGTCTTCCCCGTTTTCCCAGAATACCATGGAGCCGCCACTTGTATCAAAAATGTATGTAAATCCATGTTCCCTACCCACTTTTTGGATGGCGTTTCTGGCTTTTTCGATGATCGGGCTGAGCAGTCTTTCTTCCTGCGCCAGCAGATCCTCCTGCGCTGACTCCTGGAACTCCATAATACGTTCATTGAGGCTTTGAAGCTCGCGTTCCCTGGACTGCCTTACCAGTTGTGAGAAGTTTTCCTGGTTTTCGAGATAGTCCTGATATTTTGTTTGAAACTCCTGCTGCATGGCAACAAATGTTTCTTCCAGTTCCCTGGTATATCTTTCAAGATCAGCCATTGCCTGCTCACGACCGGGCATTAACCGGAGAAGCTCGTTTGTGTTGATATGACCGAATTTGTAGTTTCCCTGGGCATGTAGTTGTGTACTCCCCAGTATAATCAACAGAAGGAGCGAAAAATTAAGCAGTTTTTTCATTGCGGTTTGGTTCACTTAAAGTTAATACTTCTTTTAGCGCACAAATTTAATGAATTATAATATAATACCTATGATTTTAACAGCATTTAAGACGGGCCTATTTCCCATCGGAGTCAAATGACACTTAACGCCTGCGGTCATGCAGCGGTTGTTGAAAGTTTTTATTAACTGTAAAATGTCTTTTTTTGATTTTGAAGTATTGAAAAAAAAATTTGCGATTTAAAAAAAAGCGTATATTTGCAATCGCAAATGAAAAACACGCGGAAATAGCTCAGCTGGTAGAGCACGACCTTGCCAAGGTCGGGGTCGCGGGTTCGAGTCCCGTTTTCCGCTCAACTTTTTCACCACCTCTGCAAAGAGGTTTTTTTTTATGAATATCTTTGTATTGTTCATGCCCGGATGGTGGAATTGGTAGACACCCAGGACTTAAAATCCTGTGGCCATTGCGGCCGTGCCGGTTCGAGCCCGGCTCCGGGTACGGAAAACCCCTCATTATCAGATGATTTTGAGGGGTGTTTTTTTGGAGGAAACACAGTTCGCAAAAATGTTACCGCAAGGCTTATCTGCCACAAAAGCTTAAAAAAACAACAGCCAATATTAAGGAATAAGAACGGTCTGCAAGATCCGGCGAGTATTCCCGGGTGAACTACATCCCCGGAAAGCTTATGCATTTTGCCAGGCTTTTCGGTGATCTTGATTTGAAAATCAAGCGTGGTATTGGGCAGCATGAAAGCTGCTATGGGCTTTGGTTTATGGGGTTTTTGCCGTTTGGAACGGGAAAAACGGCCGGCGGGATTTAGTTCAAAATATGTGCACGGGAAATAAGTCGCACAAGAGAGCTGGGAGCTGAGAATTCAGGGACTTAAGGGTTATTTTCTGAACTTCCGAATAAACTCTTCAACTTCAGGGACGCCTCCCTGGTAAACCAGGTATCCGTTGTAGGGCTCACGACGGGTGATGTCATCGTTCATGGGTGTAAGCATGATTTTCTTTACTTCATCCAGGTCGTTGGTTTGTCCAAGTGCCCACCCCAGTTTTACCCATGCTACTTCCGGCAGCATGTTTTCGGCGGGTACAACACCAAGTGCCATCATCTCGCGCCCTGTCTCATACACAAACATCTGTACGTATCCCCAAAGGGTTTGCACGGTCATGTAAACAGCCACACCCTTTTTTGAAGCCCTCTCCAGCGCAGGATACAGCGGTTTGTTTACGTGGCCCAGGCCTGTTCCGGCAATCACAATCCCCTTATAACCATTGTCCACAAGAGAGTCAACCATGTCGGGAAACATATTGGGATAATAATACAGAATGGCAACCTTTTCTTCAAAATAGGGCATGATCTTTACCTTGCGGTTTTTGCGCCGTGGGTTGTAGTCTTTTTTGATGGGTTTTACCCCGGCGGTGGTAACCGTGCCCAGCGGTATATCACCAAGGGTTCGAAATGTACTGCGATAGGATGAGTGCATTTTACGCACCCTTGTGCCCCGGTGCAACATGCCGTACTCATCGGATGTGGGTCCAAACATGCACACCATTACTTCGGCAATATCGCCATGACCGGCAGTATAGCAGGCATGCATCAGGTTGAGCGCCGCATCTGATGAAGGACGGTCGGAAGAGCGCTGTGATCCGACCAGCACAATGGGTACGGGTGGATCTTGTATCATATATGTCAAAGCCGCAGCCGTGTGATGCAGGGTGTCTGTTCCATGTCCGATCACGATACCGTCGATGCCGTTTTCAATCTCCTTGCCAATGGCAACGGCAAGCTGCTTGTACTGATCCGGGCCCATGTTTTCGCTGAACACGGCAAATACCTTTTCGGTGGTGAGGTTACAGATGTCTGCCAGCTCAGGCACAGCACCATACAGCTCGCCGGGAGAAAAGGCAGGAATCACGGCGCCTGTTCGATAATCCAATCGCGAGGCAATGGTGCCACCGGTACCGATGAGTTTTACCCTGGGTAAACCCTTGGTGTAGGGAAACTCCTTTTCAGGAATCTTGTAATTTGCCTTCTTGTAGCCCGTTTCCTCCATATTGAGTAGTGTGCGGACATCTATGCCCACATTGTAACCGGTAGGGATCTTGAGCACAATGTGCGAATCATCGTCATTTTCGGAACGCGGAAGGACGGTGCCTACAAAATTACCCCTGTTGGTTTCAATGGTGGCCTGACCCCACACCCGTACATTGAATTTTTTCAGCGCCTTCAGCGCCGGCCCTTTATATCCCTGAAAAAAGTCTTCACCCATAAGTGTATATTGTTGAATTGAATGTGTTGTTTCACCCTTCGATTTGCATCTTCGTTTTCAGTTCTCTTTTCTGTCTTGATTTTCAAATCATTCGTTTGTAAGCTGTGTATTCCTCATAATGATAAACTTATTTTTTCTCTCCTATGCGTGTTATAAACTTCGCGGGCGGCAAGCAAAAATCTCTGACCCACGCGAATAAATCCGCAGATTCACACTGACAATGTGCAAATGTGAACATTATCCACACTATTTAGTGCATAGTGCTTGCTAATTACTAAAAACCAGTTCCCGGCGCTCATTTATCAGCACTCAGCGCCTCCTCAATCTCCTCCCTCAGCTTACGCAATGAAACGTTACCCAGTGCGCCGCCACGCAGCTGCCCCATCAGCCAGTTCACTTCCACTTCCTTTCCTCCGTTAATGCGGATATTGGCAAACTTTTTCCTTAAAAAGCCTAAATTATCCAGGATTTTCCTCTCATCTGCGGGACTAAAACCGACCCCCGTCAGTAGTGATTCTATATCCATCTTTGGATGTTCATAAATATCAGGCAACATTCGTTTAATCAGCTCCCGGTCAAGTCCCTTCTTCCGGATATCGGCAAGGATATCTGCCACCCGGTGATAGCGAAACCCGGGTGCCCTCCGGTAGTGGCCTTCCACAAATTTCATCCGGTGTCCAAACAATGTTCCCGAAAACACCGGATCTTCCCCCTGCTCTTCCACCATGCATTTGATCAGCGGAAACAGGTTGTTCCGGAATATATATGTATAGGTATCCTCCGGAATGCCCCATTTTTTCATGGTATGATACGCTTCAAAGGTTTCTGTGGGAAGATTTTGCCCCAACCTTTCAATGTCTTCGTCCAGCAAAGGAATTGGCGGAGAATCAGTGTCCGGGTACATCCTGTCGGCGCCCGGAAGCACCCTTTCAAAAATGGTAGTCCCATCCGGGAAAGATTTCCTGGTTTCGTTGGGTACTCCCTCAAATGCCAGCCTGCACCTTTCTTCGATGGTTTCCAGTGCAGTAGGGATATCAGCAGCAGGCCCCCGGAAAAACAACACGCTGTCGTCCTCAGTGCTGCCCAAATTTTTTCTCAAATATTGATATGCCTCATCAGGAATGGGATTTAAATAGCTTTCCTCACTGTACATATTGGGCTTTTCTATGCAGGCAATCACCTTCAGCCGGTCACTGAATTCATCGGCAAACACCTTACCCGGCTGTGTGAAATGTGACATGGCACCAAAAAAACCGGGAAGATTGACACCGTACAACTTATCACCATTATTCTTAAGGTCTTTAAAGGTTTGAGAAAACTGACCGTAAGTTTGGATATCCAGTTCCTTGTAGTTCATTTGCCATTTTTCGGGCTGCCTGATCCTGTCCAGAAGGAATTGGCGAATGTGCAGCAGTGCCCATTGACGGAATGCCTCATTATGAGTCAGTTCGGGTATCCATTTGATACGCGAAACGCCCTTGATTTCTACCCTTGTGCCACCCCGGCAGCTCACGTTAACATCCTGCCGGGCTGCACCCATGCCCGTGCGCACCTTGCCGGCACTGCGGTTCAAAAAGCGTATTACCTGACATGCTTCGGCCACCTCATCAGGATTAACCATGTCGGGATAGGTGACCGTTTCGATCAGGGGCATTCCCAAGCGGTCGGTCTTGTATACCCGCCAATGACCTACATCCGAAATTTCCCTGCAGGAGTCCTCTTCAAGACTAAGTTGTATAAGGCGAATGGTTTTGTTTTTTAATTGAATGGCACCCTCAACCCCAATAATGGCGGTACGCTGGAAGCCGGTGGGAATGCTGCCATCCAGGTATTGTTTCCTGGTGATGTGGATTTCTCCAACGATATTGAGTTTTTTAAGCAGTGATATCTCTATGGCAATGTCCACAGCCTTCCGGTTAACCGGAAATGGCGGGGTATCATCTACCTCATAGGTACAGGTGGTTTCATTTTTAATTCGGTAAATGATGTTCTTTTTTGTTTTGAACTCCATGAGTGCGGTTCCATCGTATTCGCCCAGTTCACTGAGGGTGGGTCTCATGTGCCGGATCACCTCTGCATCATAACTGTCGTCGTCATGATAGATGCCGGCAGGGCAACGGCAAAAGAGCTTTTCATCCGTATCCAGCTGCTGATGCACCTCCAGTCCCGACATGAAGCCGATCCGGTCGTAGTCGGCCTGTGTGGCTTCTTTTCTCGGCACATAGCCGATGCGTTTCATGGTTTTTTCGTAGTTATCGACCTCAACGTTTTTTTTCATGTGTTGTTGGTTTCATCAAACAGGCGTGCATTGATTCCTATGGCTTTTAATCCCTTTCTTTTTCAGCTTTCGACCTGTTAACGGCTGATTTATGAGATGGTTATTTCAAAACGGATATTTCGCTCTTTCAGGTATTTCATCACAAATTCAAAACAATCGGCATCCATGCCGATCAGCTCCAGCGGGAATACTCCTTTACCGCTAAACTGCCCGCTTAGGACCAGCTCAGCATTGGCTGTGGCGGTGAAACCTGTTGTACGAGCCATGGAAGTAATTTTCTCCACTTCATCATATTCATCATATAGCTCATAAACAATATTTTTGGCTTCTCCATCCTGAATGCCTGTCAATTCAATGCGCATAACGGTAAACTCCCTTTCTTCCGGCTCCAGTTGCCAATCGCGGATCAGCACTTTACTGGTAAAGTCGATGGGGCGGATCGAAGCATTGTTGACCGTAAGTGGTTCCTTGTCAAAAAAGCCGGCAATTTTCAGTGCCTGTATCAGTTGGATATGACCTGGATAGCGAAGTGTTTTTTCTTTCATGTTGGGGATATGGTCCATGTTGCGCAGCAATGACCTCAGCCCGTCGGTATAAAAAGCTTCCAGTGTTCCCACCTTGTCAAAGAAAGCCATTTCAGGCTCGCTCATGGCAGGTTTCACCATCCTTTTACCTTTCTCAACAAATCGTGCCGGACGTGTATATTCCTCTACCACATCAATGGGTGAAAAAGGGGCTTTGTAATAGAATGGATAAACTTTTACTTTAGGAAGCCCGCCAACATAATAGGAAAAGTGCTCTATTTCCATAGATTCATTATGATGACCAACGATCAGGTTGGGCATACCGGGTGCCACGCCACAGTCGGTGATGGCGGTTACCCCTTTTCTGGCCGCCAGAGTGTTGAGTTCCATGAAGTCTTCCGGCATAAAGGAGATATCAACGATATTTTTTCCGGCTTCTATCACCGTTTTCACAATGTCGAATCCCATAAAACCCGGAACTGCAGAAACAACAAGGTCAAAACCTTTCACCAATGACTGAACGGATTCCTCTTCCATCAGGTTAATGCCTTTTGTCTCGATATCATAATTCTTTGACAGGAAGGAAAGTGATTGCTGGTCGATATCTGCTGCACACACATGATGCTTTTTTGCCAGATCGATGGCAATGGCTTTGCCGACCATGCCGGCGCCAAGTACAATGATCTTTTTATTTTTCATAACAAGTACTTTTTGGGTTGCATTATCCGATAAAAGAACAATCAGGTTGTAAGGAAGTCATTTGGGGCGTATCGGCACGATGGCACCATTGCTATATACCATCATGACCCTTATCATGTTTTGAATTCGCACCGGAATTATTTGACTACATGCACAATACTTTCTGATTGGTTGGCGAAGTTAAAAAAATGTTCAGAAAAGATCATGGAAAATACATGCTAATGCTTAATTTTGTAAGTAATTGCAATAAGGCCATTGCTAACCTATCGTTTTTATCCATGCAAATTCACGGCAAAACGGACCAGTATAACAGCAGACGCAAGATCGTATCCGGCTTCATCATTGCTGTTGGTTTGATTTTGCTGATACGGTTGTTCATGTTGCAAATCGTTGATCCCTCTTACAAGGCTTTTGCCAGGAGCAATTTCCTGCGACACATCACAGACTATCCTTCCCGCGGTCTGATTTACGACCGGCACGGTGAACTGTTGGTTTACAATGAGGTTCATTATGATTTGATGGTTATACCAGGTCAGGTGGGTGTGATTGACACACTTGAGTTCTGCCGTTTATTGAACATGGATGTATCCACTTTTGAAAGCCGCCTTTTGCAGGCAAGGAGACATTCAATGTTCAGGGCATCTGTTTTTGAACGGCAGATCTCCAAAACTACTTTTGCTGCATTCCAGGAAAAGATGTTTCGTTTTCCCGGCTTTTTCACACAGCCGCGTACCCTCCGGCGTTACACCTATCCAATTGCCACGCACACTTTCGGTTATGTTGGAGAGGCCGGTCCTGGTATCATCGGCAACGATCCCTATTACCGGCCGGGCGACTTTATCGGCATCAGCGGTATTGAAAAAGCCTACGAGAAGGAGCTTAGGGGGCAAAAGGGCCTGCGTATCCGCATGGTTGACGTTTTTAACCGCGATATCGGCCCTTTTCACGACGGGAGATACGACACACTTGCCATAGCCGGAAAAGACATTTACACCACGCTGGACACACAGCTGCAATTATATGGCGAAAAGCTGATGCAAAACAAGCGTGGAAGCATAGTGGCCATTGAACCGGCAACAGGAGAGGTTTTGGCATTGGTGTCGGCACCCTCCTTTGACCCGGGCCTTTTGGTTGGCAGGCAACGTACCAGAAATTACCGCATGCTTCAAAATGACACGTTAAAGCCTCTGTTCAACAGGGCCTTGATGGCGCAATACCCGCCGGGATCGGTATTCAAGCTGGTAAGTACGCTGATCGCTCTGCAGGAAGGGGTTGTAGAGCCCCATACAAGATACGGATGCAGTGGCATCTACCATGCCGGTGGCATCAGCGTCAGATGCAGGTCACACCCCGGCCCGGTAAACGCGGTTACGGCAATCCAATACAGTTGCAACACCTATTCCAGCATCATTTTTCAAAACACAATCAACAATCCGATATTCAACGGTATTCAGCATTCATTTTCCCACTGGCGTGATTATCTCCTGAGTTTTGGTTTTGGAAGAACTTTTGGCACCGATCTGGCCTTTGAGCTGCCCGGATTGGTTGCCACTGCTGATTATTATGACAGACTCTACGGTACCTCGGGCTGGAGATCCCAAACCATACTTTCGCTTGGCATAGGCCAGGGAGAGTTGGGTGTGACCCCCATGCAGCTTGCCAACATGACCGCCGCCATTGCCAACAGAGGTTACTATTTAACCCCCCATGTGGTAAAAGCCATTGGCCAGACCGATAACCCTAACACCAGGCATTCGCTGGCACAAGACATCCCCGTCGACAAAGAACATTTTGAAACCATTGTATATGCTATGCACATGGTTGTTGAAGACGGCACCGGGCGGTTTTCACGTATCCCGGGCATTAGTATGGCGGGGAAAACCGGCACCGTGCAAAATCCCCATGGCGAGAACCATTCTGTTTTTGTTGCTTTCGCACCTGTTGATGACCCGCAAATTGCCATCTCTGTAGTCGTGGAAAACGCCGGCTACGGCTCCGTATGGGCCGCACCCATCGCCAGCCTAATGATCGAACAATACCTGACAGGCAAAGTGCAACGCAAATGGTTTGAAGACAGGGTGTTAAATCAAAGTTTTTTAACAGCTCAACCATGACAAATAAACAAGGTATCATACATAATTCCGATAAAACAGTGATCCTGTTGTACCTGATCATGGTTACCATCGGGTGGTTAAGCATATACGCCGCTGAATTCACTGAAGGCATGGGACATGTGCTTAATTTCAGCACAAGCTACGGAAAACAATTCGTGTTTATCCTTACCAGCCTTGTGGTAGCAGCCGCGGTGATGCTTATTGATGTGCGCTTTTTTACGGGTTTTGCAAATATCATCTACGCGGTTGCTATCCTTCTGCTGATAGCCGTTTTGTTTGCAGGGGTGGAAATTAATGCCACAAGGGCCTGGTTCCGGATTGGCGGTCTGGCTTTTCAGCCTTCAGAAATCGCCAAATATGCGACGGCACTCGCCCTGGCATCCATTATTAGCAGCATCAGATCCCGAAAACCCGGCAATAAAGACCTGCTCAAAGGCCTTTGCTTGATTTTACTGCCGGCAGGACTGGTACTTTTACAAAAAGATGTAGGTACCACCCTGGTGTTCCTGTCGTTTTCCCTGGCACTTTTCAGAGAAGGCTGGATAGGACTGTTGGTGTTTGTGATTGGAGGCATCGCAGTGTTTTTGTTTGTGTTGACATTAATGATGAACGAATTCATCATTATCAGTGTGCTGGCTTTCATAGCTTTTTTTGTCGCCGTGATCATGAGAAAAAAATCAGGAGCGGTTCTGCAGGTGATCGCCTTATTCCTCTTTTTATCGGGTTACGTTTATTCTGTGGATTATGCCTTTGACAATATCCTTCAACCGCACCACAAAGCCAGAATAGAAGTGCTGGTGCATGGCAACGCAGACCTCCAGGGTGCCGGTTATAACCTCCATCAGTCAAAAATTGCCATCGGATCGGGTGGCTTATGGGGGAAAGGTTTTCTGCAGGGCACACAAACACAGTTTAATTTTGTACCCGAGCAGACCACCGACTTTATCTTCTGCACGGTGGGAGAAGAATGGGGTTTTGCCGGAAGCCTGGTGATCATCGGCTTGTTTGTATGGCTTTTATTGCGGCTGATTTATCTTGCCGAAAGGCAAAAATCTACATTTAGCAGGGTCTTTGGCTATTGTATCACCTCTGTCTTATTGTTTCACTTTGCGGTTAACATCGGTATGACGGTTGGTCTGGTGCCTGTAATTGGCATACCTTTGCCGCTGTTAAGCTATGGTGGTTCATCTTTATGGGGAACTACACTCATGTTGTTTACCTTTTTAAAATTTGACGCCAACCGTCATGAAATGATTTAAGCCATAAGAAATTGATACACATAATGAGAATCATATCGCATTTGAACGAAATTATTCACGGGCGAACAACCAAGCACCATATAGGATCCGGTCGCTCCAAAAAGAACATCCAATGAAGATTGCATTTTTCGGTCGCGCTTTTGATCCTTCATTTTTTGATAATTTCAGGTTGCTTGTCCATTTGTTGGAAGAAAAAGCCACCTCCTTCCAGATTTACGAAAGTTTATACAACCACATCAGGAGTTATGTACAGTTCAAATGTCCGGTTACTGTGCTTGCCGACCAGAGCAGGACTGAGCCCGACACCTTCTGTTTGATCAGCCTGGGTGGTGATGGTACTCTGCTGGATACTATTACCCTTGTGCAGGACACAGGTATTCCGGTACTGGGTATAAACACCGGGCGACTCGGGTTTTTGTCCGCCATTTCTTCGGAAGAAATCAGCTTTGCCACAAATTCTTTGTTGACTGGAGATTATACAATAGATAAGAGAGCAACTTTGCAATTGGTGGAGCCCGACAACCTGTTTGGAAGCATCAATTATGCCCTCAATGAGTTGACCGTTCTGAAACGTGACAACGCCACAATGATCACCATCAGTGTATATGTGGACGATCTGTTTCTGAACACCTATTGGGCTGACGGTCTGATCGTAGCTACACCAACCGGATCAACAGGTTATTCTTTAAGCTGCGGCGGCCCGATAATCTCACCTGAAAGCAGAAACCTGGTCATTACACCCATTGCCACTCACAATCTGACTGTCAGACCCATCGTGATTCCTGACCACAGCCTGGTGAAACTGAAAATAACCGGCCGCACACAAGATTATCTCGTATTGCTTGACTCACGATCAAGACCGCTTAATAAGACCACTGAGCTGGTTGTTACAAGAGCCGGTTTCCCCATGAATCTGATTTGTGTGGGACAAAAAGATTTTTACAAAACCATCCGTAATAAACTCGCCTGGGGACTGGATAAAAGAAACTGACCATAAAATATTATTAACGCCCATTCGTTATGTTTGTTGAAACAGAAAATGCATGAAAAGAAATATTCTGATACCGTTTGTGGCCCTGTTCCTGTTGAATGTTGCGGTGGTGAAGGCACAAACCTTTGAATTTGGCTTATTCGCGGGCACATCTACTTACATTGGAGATTATAATCCCTATGATGAACCCTCCAGTTTGATCACAGAACCCGGCATTTCGGGAGGGGCTTTCGTACGCTTCAATTATACCGATCATGTAGCCTTGCGGCTGAATGCATTATACGGTCAAATAAGTGGATCAGCGGAAAATACAACTTATTTCATCCCCCCTACGCAACAAAATTTCAGCACGGGAGTTACAGAATTGTCACTTGTTGGAGAGATCAACTTCCTGCCGTATGTGGCCGGTGACCCTGAGAGTAAATTTTCACCATTTATTTTCGGCGGAAGCGGTGCTGTTTTATTTGAAGATGTATATACACAAGAGTATAAAATCAGCCGGTTGGGATTAATTCTTGGACTGGGTTTTAAGTATCATATTTCCAACAAGATCAACGGGAGTGTGGAATGGGGAATGCGGGCCACCACCACTGACGAGCTGGATGGTATTTACCATACGGCAACCAATCCCGGTGTTGGCAATCCGAAAGTGAACGACTGGTATTCTTTTGCCGGTCTTACCTTTACCATTCGGATCAGGGACAGATGCAGTGTTTTCTGTCCTTATTAACACAAATTTTCATAAAGTTGGCGTTTTTCCTTTTATTTATCCAAACAATTTAAGAAATTTGTGCCACTTTTGGGAGGTATAATATATTGATTAAGAATGGATTTAAAGGAACGTATTGACAAAGAGAAGCTTCCAATGCATGTTGCACTGATAATGGATGGTAATGGAAGATGGGCCCGTCAGCGGGGAAAGGAGCGGATCTTTGGCCATGAAAACGGCATAGAAGCTGTGCGTGACACAGTAAAAGCAGCTGCCGATCTGGGGGTTCAGTACCTGACCTTCTTTGCATTTTCCACTGAAAACTGGTGTCGTCCGCATAAGGAGGTGGAAACATTAATGGACCTTTTGGTCAGAGCCATTGGCAATGAAACTCCCGAACTGAATGAGAATGGCGTCAGATTGCAAGCCATTGGCGACCTGGAGTCACTGCCGGAAGTCTGCCGGGAAAAATTAAGAGAAGCTTTGGAGCTTACAGCAAACAACAATAAGCTGATCGTAACGGTAGCCCTCAGTTACAGCGCAAGATGGGAAGTAGTGAACGCAGTCCAGAAAATTGCCAGGAAAATTGCAGAGAGAACCATCAATCCTGACGAAGTAGATGAAGAATTGTTTGTAAATCATCTGGAAACAGCAAACATACCTGATCCCGACCTGCTGATCCGTACAAGTGGAGAACTGAGGCTCAGCAACTTTCTGCTCTGGCAAATGGCTTATACTGAACTGTATTTTACCCCCGTTTTCTGGCCCGATTTTAGAAGAAAACATTTTTACCAGGCAATTATTGATTATCAAAGAAGAGAAAGACGATTCGGAAAAGTCAATAACCAGCCTGTCATATCGAAAAATATCTTGAAATAAGGATTGAATCATGTTGAGATTAATCCCACGCTTTTTTCTCCCGGTGTTGCTTGTGTTATCTGCCCCGGTATTCGCCCAGCAGGTGCTCACTGGCGAACAGATCGTTATTGACCCAATGAACCCCAGAGAATACCAGATTGGGGGCATTACCGTCAGTGGCACACAATTTCTTGAACCCAGTGTGGTGGTCATGGCCAGCCGATTAAGTACAGGCCAGCGTATCACCATCCCCGGTGAAGATATATCCGGCGCCATTACACGTCTGTGGGCCAATGGTCTGTTCAAGCATATCAGCATCGGTATCACTTCTATACAGGATGATGTTGTGTTTCTTGACATTCAGCTGGTTGAACGTCCCAGGCTCACCCGCTACGAATTCAAAGGAATCCGCAGGTCAGAAGCGGATGATTTGCGCGATAAGCTCAATTTGGTTAGAAATGATGTCGTAACTGAAAACCTGCTTTTCCGTGCCGAAAATGCCATTGAAAGTTATTATATGGGGAAAGGGTATCTTACACCCACCATCGAAATAAGACAGATGGAAGATACTGCCCGGGTGAATAGCATGATCCTTGAGTTTGAGATCGACAGGGGCAACAGGACACGTATCCGGGAAGTCAATATCTATGGAAATGAAGTACTCTCCGAAAGGCAGATCAAACGGATCATGAAAAACACCCGGGAAAGAAGCCTGCGGTTCCTTTTTTCATCTTCCAAACTTGTTGATGATAAATTTGAAGAAGATAAGCGTAATCTGATTGCGAGGTATAATGAGCTGGGAAAAAGAGATGCAGCAATTATCAGAGATTCAATCTATTTTGTGGACGATGATCGCATAGAAATTGACCTGCACATTTATGAAGGTCCCACCTATTTTTTCGGCAACATTGATTGGGTGGGAAACACGGTTTATCCCGAAGAAGTGCTCAATGAGGTTCTCAATATCCGTCCCGGAGACGTTTATAATCAGGCCAAGCTGGAAAAAAACCTCTTCATGAACATGGATGAAGGTGACGTCAGCTCCCTGTATATGGATGTGGGCTATCTTTTCTTTCAGCTCGATCCGGTTGAGGTAGCCATTGTGAACGACTCCATCGACATTGAGATCAGGATATGGGAGGGAGAACAAGCGCGCATCAACAGGGTAAGTGTAAGTGGCAATACACGAACCAATGATCACGTGATTATGCGTGAAATAAGAACACGTCCCGGACAACTCTTCAGTCGTTCAGCCATTATCAGAAGCCAGAGGGAAATTATCCAGCTGGGTTTTTTCAACCAGGAAACCATTGACGTACGGCCTATCCCCAATCCTGCCGATAACACCGTGGACCTGGAGTACATCGTGGAAGAGACCTCTTCTGACCAGATTGAGCTCTCCGGTGGCTGGGGAGCCAACCGGATCATCGGCACGGTGGGTATCTCTTTCAACAATTTTTCCACACGTAATATGTTCAACAGAGAGGCCTGGCGACCCTTGCCCACAGGCGACGGACAAAGGCTGTCATTGCGCGCCCAAACCTACGGACGTGGTTACCTCTCGTACAGCTTATCATTTACCGAACCATGGATGGGAGGACGAAGGCCCAATGCCCTCAGCCTTTCCTTTTATCAAACAACACACCGGAGGAACCTCACAAGAGACCATCCCAATTACGGCTATTATTCTATACTCGGATCATCGGTGGGGCTTACAAAAAGGCTGACTTTCCCGGATGATTACTTCTTCCTGCAACAGTCAATCACCTATCAGCACTATGATATATTTAACAGTCCTATCCGGTTTATTTTTGACAACGGGCAATCCAACAACCTCAGTTACCGCGCGGTTTTCGGAAGGAACTCCAAAGATGGTTTGTTATTCCCCCGCCGGGGCTCTGAAGTATCACTCTCCTTGCAACTAACAGCACCCTACTCTTTATTCAGGGACAAGGATTTCACCGATGCTACCCCCCAGGAAAAATACCGTTGGCTCGAATATCATAAATGGCACTTCAGGGGGAACTGGTACACCCCAATCGTGGGTGATCTGATTGTAACGGCCCGTGTGAGATTTGGCTTCCTCGGATTCTATAATTCCGACATTGGTTATCCCCCATTTGAACGGTTTTACCTGGGTGGAGACGGACTATCAGGCTGGGAAATCGATGGCCGCGAAATCATCGCACTAAGGGGATATACAAATTATGCTCTCACCCCAAGAAATGCCCAGGGTGAGTTTGTTGGTGCCACATCTTACAACAAATACACCATGGAGTTAAGGTACCCGGTCTCGCTAAACCCAATGGCAACAATTTATTTGCTGGCATTCATGGAGGGTGGAAATTCCTATTCCAGCATTCAGTCTTTTAACCCTTTCAGCTTTAAACGCTCGGCCGGAGTTGGGGCAAGGGTCTTTCTGCCCATGTTCGGCCTGCTGGGAATCGACTGGGGGTATGGCTTCGATGATGTTCCTGGATTGCCCGGAGCAGGTGGCGGACAGTTCCACTTCTCCATCGGACAAACTATTGATTAATATTTTGATGAGGTAAAGAGCGAAGGTGAGAAGGAGCGAAGGTAAGAGGTGGAGAAAGTAAAAAGTAGTTAATTAAGAAGTAAGCAGAAAACAAAACAGGAACAGGCTTGACCTGTCCAGAGATAAAAACTTTATGTTCATTGTGTCCTCTGTGGTGAAAAAATAAATACCACTCCATTTGTGCGTGAAAGATTTTATTCCTCGCAAAGGCCGCAAAAGTTCATCACGCAAAAAGCGCAAAGAAAGGCTATATTATACATTTGACCTTTTGACATTTTCACATTTTCACATTTTCACATTTCACACATTTCGACAAAATACTAAGCTCATGAAAAAACAACTCATTCTGTTTACAGTGATAACGGTGATGGCCCTGTCGGCATGGGGTCAGCGCTTTGCATACATTGATACTGAGTATATCCTGGACAACATTCCTGAGTTTCAGGCTGCCGAAAGAGAAGTAGAAGAACTATCCGTACAGTGGCAGATGGAAATAGAGAATGTATTTGCTGAAGTGGACAGGCTCTACCGCGAATACCAGGCTGAAGCTCCGTTGCTTCCCGAAGACATGAGGCGCCAGCGGGAAGAAGAGATCATTCAAAAAGAACGGGCAGCCAAAGAGCTGCAAATGAGACGTTTCGGACGCGACGGCGACCTGTTTGCCAAAAGACAGGAACTCATCCAGCCAATCCAGGACAGGGTGTATGAAGCGGTGGAAGAAATTGCTTCCAGGGGCAACTATGCCGTGATATTTGATAAGGCAGGCGGAGCCACCATGATCTATACGGACGTGCGATACGATCTAAGCGACGACGTATTGCGACGTATGGGATACCGGAATTAGTTCTGCTTTGCTTACACCAAATCATGCCCTTCCGGTCAAAGATTTTTTTCCGGAAAGGAAGGTTATTTCCCCAATAAACGTTTGATTTCATTGAGTTTCATCAAGGCCTCCACGGGGGTAAGTGTGTCGATATTCGTGTTGAGTATATCCTCTTTTATTTGCTCAAGCAATGGATCGTCCAGCTGAAAAAAGCTCAGCTGGTAATCATCCTTGCGCTGTTTTTTGCGACCCGATCCGGTTTTTCCCGTTAGCTCATCGTGGCTATGTGTTTTTTCCAGCTGTGCCAGGATGGTCTTTGCCCGTTCAATGACACTCACCGGCATTCCGGCCATGCGCGCAACATGGATCCCGAAAGAATGTTCACTTCCTCCCGGGACCAGCTTTCTCAGAAAGATCACGTTGTTGCGGACTTCTTTAACCGATACGTTATAGTTTTTGATCCTGATGAAGGATTCGGCCATCTCATTGAGTTCATGATAATGGGTTGCAAACAGTGTTTTTGCTTTAAAAAGCGGATGTTCATGAAGAAATTCGGCAATGGCCCATGCAATGCTGATGCCATCGTAGGTGCTCGTCCCTCTGCCAATTTCATCAAGCAGAATAAGGCTGCGGTCGGAGATATTGTTGAGGATGCTGGCTGTTTCATTCATCTCCACCATAAAGGTTGATTCACCGGAGGAGATATTATCGGATGCACCCACTCGTGTAAAAATCTTATCCACAATGCCGATGGAGGCCTGCTCTACAGGCACAAAGCTTCCCATCTGTGCCATCAGAACAATCAGGCCGGTTTGCCGCAGCAATGCACTTTTACCGGACATATTCGGTCCTGTGATCATGATAATCTGCTGGTTTTCATTATCAAGGAAGACATCATTGGCAACATATTCCTCGCCGGGAGGCAGCTGCTGCTCGATCACCGGGTGGCGTCCTCCTTTGATGTCGAGGGTAAACGTATCGTTGATGACCGGTCGCTTGTAGCGATATTGCATGGCTATGGTGGCAAAACAAAGCAGGCAGTCGATGCGGGCCAGCACGTTGGCATTCACCTGGATCGGTTCCACATATTCGGCCACCGATGCCACCAGTTCCATGAACAAGCGCTCTTCAATGCCAATGATCTTTTCTTCCGCGGTCAGGATCTGTTCTTCATACTCTTTGAGTTCGGGGGTGATATAGCGTTCTGCGTTGGTGAGCGTTTGTTTTCGCTGCCAATCGTCAGGAACCTTGTCTTTGTGGGTATTGGTGACTTCAAGATAATAGCCGAAAACCTGGTTAAACGATATTTTTATGCTGGGGATACCGGTGCGTTCAATTTCCCTTTTGCGCAGGGCTGCCAGGTAATCCTTGCCGGAGAAGGCTATATTGCGTAATTCGTCCAGGTCGTCCGAGACGCCTGCTGCTATCACATTGCCTTTGTTGATGAGTGCCGGTGGGTCGTCTTTAATTTCGCGGGCGATTCTCTCCCGGATCAACTGACAGGGATTCAACTGGTCGGCCATTTGTTTCAGCGGCCCACAGTTGCTCTCCATACAAAGATCTCTAACCGGTCCGATACAGTCCAGGGCCTTTTCGATCTGTTTCAGTTCGCGCGGACTGACCTTGCCAACCGCTACTTTTGAAATCAGGCGTTCCACATCGCCCATTTGTCTCAGATAGCCCGCCAGCCTTTCGGCCTGTTCCGAATGTTTCAACAAATATTCCACAACATCGTATCGCTCATTGATACGCGATCTGTCTTTCAGTGGAAGGATGATCCAACGTTTGAGCAGCCGGCTGCCCATGGGAGATATGGTGTGGTCAAGGACATCTTTCAGCGTGGTTGCATCTTCATTCAATGAATGCAGGATTTCCAGGTTCCGGATGGTGAATTTGTCAAGCCATACATATTGTGTTTCATCTATCCTGGAAATCTTATTGATATGGCTTAGCTTGTCATGCCGTGTGTCCTGCAGGTATTGCATGACCGCTCCGGCTGCAATGATCCCTTCGTTAAGCTCTTCTATGCCAAAACCTTTATAAGATACCGTGCCAAAATGTTTCAACAGAAGGTCATCGGCAAAATCGCGGGTATATACCCAATCGTCGAGGGTACTGGTATGATATTTACCCGGAAATGTCTCCTGTAGCTGTTTAAGATTTTTTTTCTGGACAATCACCTCGCTGGGGCGGAAGCTTTGCAATAGCTTGTCGATGTATTCCGGATGGCCCTGGTCGGCCAGGAATTCACCGGTGGAAACATCAAGGAAGGCGATCCCGGTATGGGTGCCTGCGAAGTGCAGGGCAGCCAGGAAGTTATTCTCCTTGTGGTCCAATACTTTGTCGCTAAAAGCGATACCCGGCGTTACCAGCTCTGTGACTCCACGTTTGACAATTTTTTTTGTCTGTTTGGGATCTTCCAGCTGTTCACAGATGGCCACCCGCTGGCCGGCACGTACCAGTTTGGGCAAGTAGGTGTCGAGCGCATGATAGGGAAAGCCTGCCAGCTCCACAAAAGAAGCAGCACCGTTGGCCCTTCGGGTAAGTACAATGCCAAGTATTTCAGCCGTTTTGATGGCATCCTCACCAAATGTTTCATAAAAATCGCCTACCCTGAATAGCAACAACGCGTCAGGATGCTTGGCCTTGATCCCGTAATACTGTTTCATCAAGGGGGTTTCTACGATTTTTGATGCGGATTTAACCACGGATCAGGTCTTCTTTTGGTATAACATATCAGGTTTTGCTTAACGCCTGCAAAATCCTATCATGAACAAAAATACAAATTTTACAGGAGCTTTTTCACTTCATAACGTATGTTAAATCACTGCCTGTCCTTTGTGCCCTCAACGAAGTTTTGTAGCTTTGCAATTCAACCCGTTAAACCCTAATTTTTTTACAACCAAAAAAAAGCTTATGTATTTAAACAAGAAAAATCAAATCGTTGCAGCCTTATCCATGGCATTATTGTTTCTGTTCGCCTTGCCTGTCAAAGCGAACCCGGGTGACTTCAGCGATGAAGAATTGATGAGTTTCGCAAATGTCTATATGAATCTCATGCAAATCAGTCAAATGGGCCAGCAGCAAATGATTGCAGAAATTGAAGAGCATGACCTCACGGTTCAGCGTTTCAATGAAATCAATATGCAAGCACAGCAATTGCCCCTGGAGGATGTTGAAATGACCGAAGAAGAGGCTGAGGCATATGTTGCCGTCATAGCAATCATTGAAGAGATTCAGATCGAGCAGGAGAGCTTACTGGAAAATGCTGTTGAAGATTCAGGCCTTGAAATGAAAAAATTTGAAGAGATCATGATGGAGTTCCAGCAAAACCCTGAACTTCAGCAAAGAATACAGGAGCTGATGCGTTAGCCTGCATTATCTGACAAGCATAAAAAGAGGATGATTCCAAAACAGGATCATCCTCTTTTTTTATTTTCAAAATGGCCTAAGCCATTCTATGCATTAAATCAGAAACAGGGGTTTGTCGATAAATGATTCATAGACCGGACGCAAACGGTTGGTGTTGTAATGTTTCTGAATGTCGATCAGCTTATTGGTGCTGGTCACAATATCCACCGGGATATTGTCGTAGCGGCCGTTTTTCAGTATCACCAGCCGCCCGTGTATTCCTTTCAGCACAAGGTCGAGGGCAAGGTTACCGTATGCCATGGGCACGATGCTGTCGATGGCATCGGGGTCGCCGGACCGAACGAGGTAACCCAGGTATTGATTAATGGTTTCCACCCTTTGTCCTTTATTGAATTTGGGACTGAGTTCCTTGATCCGCACCGATACCGCATCACCGATACCTCCCAGCTTGGCGTGTCCGTACATGTCTTTTTCCGCACTTTGGAACATCATGTCCACACCTTCAAAGCTGGCACCCTCCGAAACAAGAACCACAGAATAGTTGCTGGGGTTTTTTGCCCTGTCTTCCACCAGGAGTTCGGTAAGATGCTCAATGTCAAATTTGTACTCAGGTATAACACAACGGTTTGCTGCACCAGCCATGGTCGGCAGCAGAGCCGTAAAACCTGCATAACGGCCAAACACTTCCATAACAAGGATTCGTTCATGAGAACCGGCAGAGGTACGCAAGAGGTTGGCCAAATGAATGGTACGCGTTACACAGGTGCTGAAACCAATACAGTAATCTGTTCCCGGCACATCATTATCCATGGTTTTTGGAATAGCCACCACTTTCATGCCTTCCTGGTACATACGCACAGCATAGCTTAACGTGTCATCACCACCAATGGGAATCAGGAAGTCAATACCGAGAAAATCTATGTTTTTCAACACCTCTGGTGTCAAATCGTTGATTTCTTCCTTGTACTTGTCAGCCAGGTGGCTGGGTATGTGTTTGGCAGGTACGTGGCTGGGGCGGGTGCGTGAAGTGTGCAGGAATGTCCCACCGGTACGACCTGCTTTGTTCACAAGGTCTTCCGAAAGCTCAATATAATTCTTGCTGTTGTCTGCCTTCTTGTCACGAATAACTTCCATCAATCCGGCCCAACCCCTGCGAAGACCAATCACCCGGTAACCTTCGCGCAGGGCTCGTATCGTGATGGCCCGAATAGCCGGATTCAAACCCGGCACATCACCACCACCGGTTAAAATACCTATTGTTCCTTTGATTTTTTTCATAATAAATATATTTTCTTTAGGTTTTAAAATGCCTGTTTTTGCAAACGAACGGCTTGTATGTGCCCGGCTAAGACATATCCGGCAAGCGCAAAATCATCTGTCTTTCACCTCCTGCAGGAAGCGTATGGATAAAGTGATTTTGTTTCTCAACAACCCCCGGGGAAAATGTTTCAAGCAGTCAACAAAGCCGGAAAAAATGAAGCAAAACCCTTTAACCATTTATAAGTTAACAATATCTGTTGATCTGTTTACAAAAAAAAGCGGGTAAAGTTATAAAAAAATCACCGGATAGAGGTATCTGCCATTGTATATTTGTACGCGCTGTAAGGTTCCAGGATGTTGCCGTGACCTTACCTGTAACCTGATAACAATGGCATGCAGGTGTTTGTGATCAGCCGGAAAAAACTTATATCAATGTGAGGAAAAGCTGAATTATTTGACGCATGGAAGGTAATCCGGCATGAACATAAACAATTATTGCGCCATGACGGTTAGATAATCAAAGATCGTTTCATTAATCACACATTCTGCTTCTTAATAATCATTTTTATGATGGAAAATTTTGTGATCTATAATCCGGTAAAGTTATATTTTGGAAAGGGAGTAACCGGCAAAATCGGTAAAACTGCATCGGGCATTGGCAGGAAAGCCTTGCTGGTGTATGGCAAAGGCTCTGTGAAGAAGAATGGTTCTTATCAACAGGTAATCAGCAGCTTACAATCCGAAAACATCGGCATTGTTGAATATTCGGGTATCAGGCCAAACCCTGTGGTGGAAGATGTGGATGCTGCGGCCGCCCTTGGCCGTGCCGAAAATGTGGATATGGTGATCGCGGTTGGCGGGGGCAGTGTGCTTGACAGTGCGAAATACATCGCCATCAGCATTCCTGTTGCACACTCATGCTGGGATTTTGCCACCGGGAAGACAAAGCCGGGAAAGGCGCTGCCCATCCTGGGTGTACTTACCCTCGCCGCCACCGGGTCAGAGATGAACCCCCTCGGCGTTGTGCAGCACAATGCGGAAAAAAGGAAGGTGGGCTTTGGTCACCACCTGATGTTTCCGAGGGCAAGCTTCCTCGATCCTGCATTCACCACCGGTGTGCCCGCCAACTATACAGCCTTCGGCATTGCCGACCTGATTGCGCACGCATTGGAGGGCTGGTTTGGAGAAGGCGATTCAACACTCACCGACCGTTTCATCATCTCCATCATCAGGGAAGCAATGGATTACGGCCCCAAACTCATGGAAAACCTCCATGATTATACATTGCGGGCGAAAATCATGTATGCAGCAACCATGGCTCTCAACGGACTGACCGCGCAGGGAAAAAAGACCGGCGACTGGGGCGTGCATGCCATTGGTCATTGCCTGAGCGTGTTATGGGACATTCCCCATGGTGCGTCACTGTCGGTGGCCTATCCAGCATGGATGGAGCTGCAAACACAACGAATCCCCGGCAGAATTGGCACCCTGGGAAAAGAAGTCTTCGGACTGCAGTCTCCTGAGGATACCATCGGAGCATTCAAGAACTTTTTCAGCAAACTGGGGTGTCCCGTTTCACTGGGAGAAGCCGGCATTCAAATGAATGAAGATAAGCAAAATGAGCTGCTGGAAGTGATGGCACTGAATAAAGTCAACGGCATGGTTCATAAGCTATCCCAGGAGGACCATCAGCTCCTTGTGCGTCAAATGATCTGATAAAGCCAGGGGTAAAAAGATCATCGCGAACATTCCCATGGTCATATTTGTTTATTTAGATAAATGGATAGTATGAAAACAATGGGGTTAATGCTGGTTTTTGTTGCAGCAACGGCATGCAGCACACCGGCCGGAGATAAAAACTTAAACAATACCAATGATATGATGACAAACAAGGGAAAGGAAGTTTCCGGAGATTATTCACTGGCCACTTTCGGAGGTGGCTGTTTTTGGTGCATTGAAGCCATTTTCACCAGGTTAAACGGTGTTTATTCCGCCACATCCGGATATGCCGGTGGCCATGTATCCAATCCAAGCTATGAGCAGGTAATCACAGGCGCCACTGGCCATGCTGAAGTTGTGCAGGTAAAATATGATCCGGCGGTTGTATCATACCTTTCATTGCTGGAGATCTTTTTCCGTGTGCACGACCCAACCACTTTGAATCGCCAGGGTGCCGATGTGGGAACCCAGTACAGATCGGCCATTTTTTATCATGATGAGCAACAAAAGGAAGTGGCACAAATGGTAAAAGAGCGTCTTGGCAGTGAGAATATATGGGATAGTCCCATCGTGACCGAAATAACGCCGCTGGACGTTTTTTACCGGGCAGAGGATTACCATCAGAACTATTTTGAGAAAAACCCGAACCAGGCCTACTGTCAAATGGTAATCATGCCGAAAGTGCAGAAGTTCAAAAGCATGTTCGAGGATATGCTCAGGCAGGATTAAGCCAACATTCCTCAACATCTGTTGCTGCAGCTTTCTTCAGGTATCTGTCAGGATGCCTTTTAATGATAATCCCGGTTGCGCGGGCGTCCTTGTGATCTGGCAGGAAGTTCGAGAAACCAGGTCACAATGGAGAGGATTACCCCGAAAAGCAGTGCCCACCAAAAGTTCTCCACATGAAAACCACGGACAATTACACCGGTGAGCTGGATAATAAACGCATTGATCACCAATAGAAAAAGACCAAAGCTCATCACTGTAACCGGTATGGTTAACACAACCAGGATGGGTTTCAGCAAAGCATTAAGAACGGCCAATACAAATGCCACTACAATGGCGGTAATAAAGTCGTCAACGCCTACTCCACCCAACAAATAAGAGGTGATCACCACCGCGAAAGTGGACACCAATACTTTAATGAGAAAGCTCATAACCTGAAAACGATTTGTGTTTTTGTGTTCCATCATTTGCAATATACAAAAATTATTGATGTTGATATTTAACCTGTATTATTCATGCTTTTAATTCAGGTCAGATGCGAGGCGTCGAAAGCCGCCG
>REEA01000115.1 GCA_007695305.1 Bacteroidia bacterium | reverse complement strand
CTGAAGCGTGGGTTTCCGCCCAGATAGATGCAAACAATGGTTCTGGAACCTGGTTTCTGTGGATTAACTCTGATGAAGGCGACGAAATCGCATGGCAAAGGTTAGAAGCTGTGCGCGGTGAATTTGTCCGTGGTGAGGCACACCCGACAAGCTTAACATATAAAGGAGAAGCCGGTGGTTATCGTGGCCAGCTGGATTATGACCTGGCATTTGAATTATGGACCGGAGTTATTGTTGACCCGGATGATTTTGCACGGGTGCAGATTATTCATAACTCGGCCGACGCGTTGGTAGAAGAAGTTGACATTTTTGTAAATGGTGATCTTTTCCTTGAAAATGTTGGCTTCCGCCAAGCTACACCTTTCATGGATGTTCCTGCTGGTGTTGATCTCGACATTGTTGTTGCTCCCGCTGGCGCTGGTATTGAGAATGGTGTAGGCCCGATCACTGTCCAGTTCGACGTTGATGAAACATATGTGGTTGTTGCCGCAGGAAACGTCAGTGCCGAAGGTTATGATCCGGTAGAACCCTTTGCCTTGTATGTATTCGATCAGGGCCGGGAGGAAGCCGCCAACCCTGACAATACCGATCTTTTGGCCTTCCATGGTTCTACGGATGCCCCAACGGTAAGCGTTTGGGAAGTAACCGTTGTGAATGATGAAATCATTGGTGATTTCTCGTTCGGTGATTTTGCAGGATACCTGGAATTAATCACAGGTGACTACATCATTGAGATAAGGGATGCTGCCGGAGAAGTTGTTGTTGCTGCTTATGAAGCACCATTGGCAACACTAAACCTGCAAGGGGAAGCACTGGTAATAGTTGCGTCAGGTTTCCTTAACCCTGCTGATAACAGTAACGGACCAGCTTTTGGGTTGTTTGTTGCGCTTCCAACAGGTGGTGATTTGATTGAGTTACCCCTGTATGAAGACGAACCGCCTCCGGTTGTCTATGAGCTGCCATTCGAAGAGGATTTCACCGATGGTCCTATTGGGAGTGTTCCTCAGGACTGGATGCGTTCCCATACCAACTGGGCAGTGGTTGATTCCAACAACGCCGGTGGCGTATCAGCACCAGAGCTTCGCTTTAACTGGACGCCCTCTGCCAATACCACCTTTAGGGTTATTACACCCTTGCTGGATGGCTCCGATCTGGATAACATCATGCTGACATTTATGCATAGCGTAAATGACTACAGTGGAGACTATACATTGAAGGTTCAAACTTCACTAGACGGTGAAACCTGGACTGACCAATGGGAGCTGTATGTTGAAGAAAATAAAAATGCTCTGGAAGATCGCGAGCTTAGCTTTAAAGAAGACATCCCTCCAACGGCAATGACTCTAATGCTGGACGGAGTGGGAGGAGAACAGTTCCACGTTGCCTTTGTATTTGAGGGCAATAGTTTTAACATTAATTTTTGGTACATCGATGATGTTTTTGTTGGAGAAGCGGTTTATATGGCAACATTACCCTTTGAAGAAGACTTCAGTGGTGTACCTGTTGGTCAAATGCCCGAACACTGGGAGCGTACACATACAAACTGGGGCGTATGGGATTCAAACAATGCCGGCGGTGCAGCAGCACCCGAATTGCGCTTTAACTGGAGCCCCTCATCTGAAGATGTATTCAGGGCTATTACACCGCTTATTAACGCTTCAGGTGTTGATGACGTGATGCTTATGTTTATGCACAGTGTAAATGACTACAGCGGTGATTATACCCTGAAGGTGCAAACCTCGTTGGATGGCGAAACCTGGACAGACCAATGGACCATGGATATGAAGCAGGCCTTACGCACTTCCGATGATCGGGAAGCTGAAGGCGGCAGAGATGTTCCACCAACAGAACAGGTTATCCTTTTGGATGATGTAGGTGGTGAGCAATTCTACCTGGCCTTCGTATATGATGGCAACAGCTGGAATATCAACCAGTGGTACATTGATGACATTTATATTGGTGAAGCAATGGATATGTTTGAAGTTACCTTCCATGTGAAGGAAGACAGTCCCGCCCAGGATCCCATTGCCGGAGCCAGCATAAACATCAATGGCGATATCATCACTACAGATGCGAACGGTATTGCTAGCACCAACCTTTGGGCAGGTGATTATACGGCCAATATCACCGCTGCCGGTTATATTGCAGAATCTGTTTCATTTACTGTTGCCAATGCAGACCTTGATATTGAGGTGCATATGCTCGACAACATTGTTGAGCCCTTCAACCTTGACGTTACAACAGAAGGTCTGGAGCCCGGAAAAGCCCTGTTTACCTGGAATGATTATGGTGATGAGTATGAATTCCGTTATGACGATGGCGTGGTGGATGCACAACTTGGCTTCCAGGGCACCTGGAACTCAGTAATGGGTGCAGCACACTTCTACAACGCAGTACTGCACGAGATGACCTGGCAGCTGACCGAAGAAGGTGGCCCCCACAATACTGTAAAAGTATGGGTTCTCGGCCTTACTCCTGAAGGACTACCGGACAGAAACAACGTGCTGTACACTGCCGAAAATGTGCCCAACACCGATAACCAGTGGAACACCTATGAATTTACATCTCCCGTTGATGCTCCTGAAGGATTCTTCATTGGTTTAAGCTACAATGGCTTCCTGGGATTGGCTGTGGATGATGGAGTTGGTGCACCGTGGGACTTCGTGCCCGGCACACAGTTTGGCGTATTCAACATAACTGATCCAACCTCCGCGTTTACGGATATATCCTTCTGGGGATTTGAAGTAAACTACCTGATCCGTGCCTATGGTGCAAACCTGGGTGACGTTTACACAGCAGGAAGCAAAGCTTTCGTTGGCTTTG
The DNA here is from genome assembly GCA_007695305.1 of Bacteroidia bacterium. Taxonomy (GTDB): domain Bacteria; phylum Bacteroidota; class Bacteroidia; order Bacteroidales; family UBA7960; genus PUPG01. The sequence goes on along the minus strand of REEA01000115.1, from coordinate 48,331 downwards.
ACGTATTCCTGGATGGAGCCATGGTTGCCGAAGGAGTTCAGGACACTGAATTCATGTTTGAAGGATTGACAAGCGGTGAATACACGGCAGGAGTGCGCTCTGTTTACACTACAGGCATGTCAGACATTATTGGAATTGATTTTGATATTGAAGTCGATCAACCCGATCTGTTTGAAGTAGTATTCAACGTAGATATAAGCAAAGCCATGCAATATGACTTGCTCGGCGGCTTTGATCCCGATGTGCACCATATTTTGATGACCGGAAGCATGGTCGGATGGGCAGAGCCCGGCAGCGATCCTGAAAACCAGGTGCTGGATTGGCTCACAGCCGACCCGATGGTGTATGGAATCACCCACCATCTGGAGGCAGGCACCTATGAGTACAAGTACTTCTCTGACTACATTGGCGACGGCTGGGACGGCGGCGAATGGCCCGGCGATCCCAACCGGGTTGTCGTGGTCACAGGAGACATGCTCGTAGAAGACGTGTTCGGCCCGCCGGATCTGGATGTTGTTGAAGCAGATGAAATTACAGTGAATTTATATCCTGTTCCTGCAAGAAGCAGGCTGTTCGTTGAATCGAATGTGCCAATTGCGGAAATCAGAATGATCGATATGCTCGGACAGGTGGTTTATACAACGACTGTGAACGAACATCAGACTGAGATAGACGTATCCAATATGAGAAACGGAATCTATTTCATTCAGATGACTACCAACCGGGGTATTATTACCCACAGGGTACAGGTTACCAAATAGCAGTAATTCGTTTCCAAAAAAATGGGAAGGCCGTAAGGCTTTCCCATTTTTTTTGTATACCCATTATCATGCGCGTAATTACAGAAGCTCTGCACTGTTGAAGTTATCTGGATCGCATTCTTACCTGTTTTCCGGATTGGAGGCCCGCTGTGCAGTTAATTATCCGACCGGCCCAAAAGGGATTCAGGAATACAGGAATGCTGTCTTCGAACAACAAAGCCCAGGTATAACAAATCGGTATGTGAAGGATCTACTTGTACTTGATCAGGTAAGCTCCTGCGAAAACAGCAGAAAGGGCAATTAAAGGAAACATTGCAGGGTGAAATGATTGCGGGAACACGGGCCATGAAACCAGCAATAAAACACCGATGGCACACACAAAGCGGGCATACCAGGTCATCACCATCTTTGAAAGGGCTGTTGGTGAGTTCATTCTGGCAGAAAAATAGATGTGGGTTGGGAGAGTCCACAACAGATTCATGTTAAGCGCAGTGGCGACGTGATCAGACAAAAACCACATAAAAAATACGATTATTCCAAGGGTTCCCAGCAAGAGAAAGTATATCTTGAAAAAGACCTTAAATGACTTCCTGTGCAACAGTGCCAGGCATCCGGCAATGAACAACAACCAGGACGTCATAACCGGGGTGGGGGCAGAAGGGCTTTCCCATACAATCTGTTCAGGCAGTATTTCTCTCCAGGCATTCACCAGGATTCTTCCATCGTGGTGCCTCGCGTGACCAAAAGCGATAAACATGTCATCCGGTAAAAACATATAATGCCAAGGAGTTGCTCTCTTATCAGCAGGCAAACCCAACAGAATATCTATGCCGAACGCTATCCACGGTTGGTACGCCACGTATGGCTTTAACATATCGCGAAAGCTGCGTTCCTGATGGGGGTGCGGATCCGGACCCCAGTCTATATCAAGCTGCTCATCAACCAGATCACGAATACGGGTGGCGCAATTGTCAAAAAAGAAATCATAGAGGTAATAAATATTTTCCGGCTTTCTGTTGATTTGAAGGAATTGATAAATGTGCAATTTTTCTTCGAAGGTAAGGTTCAGCGTCTGTTCATGCACGAACCTGCCGGTGTGCCTGTATTCAATGAGGAACACGTGTAATGGTACCACTGTGAGCTTATACAGCAACCTTCCCTGCATGAATTTGAGATAAAAATTTGGGGTGTCAAAATCAAATGTCCCCCAGTTATACACCTCATCTATATTATACGCTGGGTCGTACACCCATAGTGCACTATGTCCGAATGCCGCATACAGCCTTTCCCCGGGGCCTGCTGTTAGCAATGACACCCTGGCTTCGGGTGAGAGAATACCAGAGGCAGTAGTTTGTTCATGGGGTAGCAGGGCCAGAAGAAAAATCAGCAGGGAAAAAGAATATGGTCTCTTCATGGAAAAGTATTTTTCATGAGCGTAACAGCATGATGTTGTCGGATGATTATTTGCGGATCTGCGATAAATATGTTTCCGACGCTGAACTTAAAATACATTTGTTATCAGATCAGACAAAAATATGTAAAAAGGCTGATTTTTGGATACACTTTTTCCAGGTATTTTTCTGGTTATCCTCATGGTGTATAATTTCTTTATACAGAGATAAGAAGCGGTGTAATTTTTTAAGAAAAAATATCTATCTTTGCACCCTTGATTTAGCCCGTTATATATCCGATTGCGATCCGCGGAAGCTTATTAACAATTTGTTGTTAATAAATTTGCCGATAACAAAACTAAGTTTTATCTTTGCACCCCCAAAACAAGGGGTTAGGGGTTGCATTATGAATATTCAGACACAGCAAACGAAACAATACGATGAATACATTGAGTTATAAGACTGCCTCGGCCAACCGTCAAACGGTTGAAAAGGATTGGGTTCTTGTTGATGCTACCGATGAGATCCTGGGTCGTCTTGCATCCAAAGTGGCAAAAATCCTGCGCGGGAAGCATAAAGCATTGTTTACGCCTCATGTTGATTGCGGTGACAATGTGATCATCATCAATGCGGAGAAGATTCGGCTTACAGGGAACAAGTGGCAGGACAAGAGTTACGTTCGGCATACTGGTTATCCCGGGGGTCAGAGATTTAAGACTGCTGAGCAAATGATGGCAAAAAAACCCACGTTTATGGTAGAGAAGGCCATCAAGGGCATGCTTCCCAAAAACAAGCTTGGAAGCCAGATATTTCGCAATCTTCGTGTTTTTGAGGGAAGCGAACATCCACATGCTGCCCAGGAACCAAAAGTAATTAATCTCAATACAATCAAATAACCATGGAAGTAATCAACACCTCAGGTAGAAGGAAAACAGCAATTGCCCGTGTTTATCTCAAGCCAGGTAATGGGCAGATCATTGTCAACAAAAGAGATTACAAACAGTATTTCCCCACCGGCATTTTGCAATATATAGTAAATCAGCCATTTGAGATTACCAAAAACGAGGGAAAATATGATGTCAAGGTAAACCTGAACGGAGGGGGAATCAAGGGGCAGGCTGAAGCATTGCGTTTAGCTGTATCCAAAGCCCTGGTTCAGATTGATGCTGAATACAGGCCGCCGCTAAAAGCCAAAGGCTTGCTAAGGAGAGACCCGCGAATGGTAGAACGAAAAAAGCCCGGGCAACCCAAAGCCAGGAAAAAGTTCCAATTCAGCAAACGTTAATCACATTTATATTGTTTTTATATCATGGCAAGAACTAACTATAACGAACTTTTAGAGGCGGGTGTCCATTTTGGCCACTTAAAGAGAAAATGGAATCCCAATATGGCCCCATATATTTTTATGGAGCGGAATGGCATCCACATAATTGACCTCAATAAAACCATTGCTAAAATTGATGAGGCTGCTGCTGCCCTGAAACAAATAGCCAGGTCGGGAAAGAAAATTCTTTTTGTTGCTACCAAAAAGCAGGCTCAGGATACGGTAAAAGAGTTGGTAAAACAAATCAACATGCCATATGTAACGGAGAGATGGCCTGGTGGTATGCTCACAAACTTTGCCACCATTCGTAAGGCGGTTCGTAAAATGGGTACCATTGATAAAATGGCTACAGACGGTACCTTTGATAACATGTCGAAACGCGAAAGGTTGCAGGTGATGCGTGAACGCGCGAAACTGGAAAAGCAACTGGGTAGCATTTCAGACTTGAACAGGCTGCCTGCTGCCATTTTTGTGGTTGACATATGCAAGGAGCACATTGCTGTCAGAGAGGCAAAAAAGCTCAACATTCCCACTTTTGCCATTGTAGATACCAATGCAAATCCCCTGGATGTTGACTTCTCCATTCCTGCCAACGATGATGCGTCAAAATCTATCCATATTATTGTGAAACTCATGGTTGAAGCAATACAGGAAGGTTTGGCCGAAAGGAAGCTGGATAAGGATAAGGCTGCAGAAGAAGAAGAAGAGCGGGAACAGGAAGCAGAAAGAGACAGAAAGCGCTTGCAGGAGCTGGAAGAAGCAGACGACGAAGAACTTACAGCAGACGAACTCGAAGAGAAAAAAGCAAGACAGGCAAAAAAGGCTAAGCTAAAGGAAGAGGCTGACGAAAAGGAAAAGGGCCCCAGGGATGCAAAACCTGTTGCGAAAAGACCTGTCGGGAAACGCCCCAGGAAATAGACACTTCTTATTCATGAATGAACGCCTGCACCATAACCGGTGCAAACAAGCGAATCATTCTATTTTATGGAAAATCCTGTATTTGGCTTGCAGGTAATCCAACAAATCAGATTGTTTCATCAAAAAAAAAATATACAATGTCAACAATAACTGCCGCTCAGGTAAATGAATTGAGAAAAAAGACAGGTGCCGGTATGATGGACTGCAAAAAGGCACTGGTAGAGGCTGAAGGTGATTTTGAAAAAGCAACAGATATACTTCGGAAAAAAGGCCAGAAACTGGCCAGCAGCCGTGCCGACCGCTCCGCCAATGAAGGCGTTGTGCTGAGTACTGTCGTCGCTGATGGCACAAAAGCTTACGCAGTAATGTTAAACTGTGAAACTGACTTTGTTGCGCAGAATAAGGAAGTGATAGATTTTACGAGGGCAATACTCAACCTGGCTGTGGAAAAAGAGCTTGACACAATAGATGCTCTCAAGTCAGCCGAAATGAATGGCCGAACCGTGGTTGAAAATATCACAGACATGGTCGGTAAGACCGGTGAAAAAATGGAGTTGGGTGCGTTTGGTTTTGTTGCCGGTGCAAAGGCATTTGCCTACACGCACCCCGGCAACAAAATTGCGGCTATTGCTGCATTTAACAAATCAGAGGTTTCGGATATCGACACTGTCGGGAAGGATGTTGTAATGCAGATTGCGGCAATGGCTCCTGTAGCCATCGACAAAGGCGATGTTTCCCCGGCAATTATTGATAAAGAAATAGAAATCGGCATGGAGCAAGCCCGTCAGGAAGGAAAACCTGAAGAATTACTGGAAAAAATAGCCATGGGTAAGCTCAATAAATTCTTTAAGGAAAGCACGCTGGTTAACCAGGACTTTATCAAGGACAGCAAAAAAACCGTTGGCCAAATGCTTCAGGCCGCCGATAAAGATCTTAATGTTATTGCTTTTGAGCGTTTGTCGCTGGTGTAACAAGCGTGCCACGCTCTTTATTGCCATTTACCACGATATCAAACAGAACACCCTTTTCATTGACGTTGAAAACAACTATGGGAAGGGTGTTTTCTTTACATAAGGTAAAGGCGGTGATATCCATTACCTGAAGGTTTCTCTCAATGGCTTCATCAAAAGTAAGTGATGTGTACCTTTTTGCATGAGGGTTTTTTTCCGGATCTTCTGAATATACACCGTCTACCCTTGTTCCCTTGAGCACCAGATCGGCCTTGATTTCAACAGCCCTCAGTGCCGCTGCCGAATCGGTGGTGAAGAAAGGGTTCCCCGTTCCCCCGGCCACGATCACCACCTGACCATCGTTCAAAAGCCTGATAGCCCGTTGCCGGCTCATCTTTTCACAGATTGTTTCTACAGCAATTCCAGACAATACCGTTGCCTTTACTCCAAGATCAAGTAATGCTGACTGCAGAGCCATGCTATTAATAATGGTCGCCAACATTCCCATTTGATCACCCTGAACGCGGTCGATCCCTTTTTTGGTGCCCTGCAACCCTCTGAAAATATTTCCTCCACCAAGAACGACAGCTGTTTCAACACCATGATCAATCAATGACTTGATCTCCCCGGCATAGTATTGTAGTGCGCCGGCGTCAATCCCTAGCCGGTTACTACCTGCCAGCGATTCACCACTTAGCTTAACCAAAATACGTTGATATTTTCCCATAATGTTTGTTGCTTAATCATATATACTGCAAGTTTACGTTTTTTTTCCCAATAACAAGGTTTTGGCATGGATGTGTTTTTGTTTTTTTATAAGCGTCTTATAAAAAAACAAAATATGATTAAATTTGTAATCATAAACCAAAAACCAAACACCATGAACGAAGAACTGGATTTTTTGTTTGAAGAAGCCAATGAAAAAATGGGGAAGTCCATCACACATCTTGAAAAAGAACTAAGCAAGATACGGGCAGGCAAGGCAAATCCTCAAATGCTTGAAAGTGTTAAAGTGGATTATTATGGTGTGATGACACCCTTATCGCAGATGTCGAATATCAACACTCCGGACCCACGTAGCATCATTGTCCAGCCATGGGAGAAAAATATGCTGGAACCTGTCGAAAGGGCTATTATGGCAGCCAATCTGGGCTTTAACCCTCAAAACGATGGTACAGTGATTCGCATTATTGTTCCTCCCTTGACCGAAGAAAGGCGTAAAGATTTAGTCAAGAAGGTAAAAAGTGAAGCGGAGGCCACCAAAGTAAGCATTCGAAATATTCGTCGTGAAGCCATCGAGGCGGCCAAAAAACTTGAAAAAGAGGGAGCCCCTGAAGACCTGGTGAAGGTTTTGGAGCACAATGTGCAGGAGATCACCGGTGAGCATACCGAAAAGGTAGACAAGATGGTGGAGGCCAAGGAAACAGACATCATGACGATTTGATTCCTGCAAATACAAAAGCATTCGTATGCACATTGTTCATTTGTTGGATCAATGATGCTGTGGCGACGTCACGATCACGATGCAACTGCTGTTTCAGCTCAGATAAAGAATTAAAACGCATTTCATCCCGGATGCGTTTCAAAAATCCTATTGAGACCCTTTCTCCGTAAATGTTGCCTTCAAAGTGAAACAAATGTGCTTCGATGGTAACCTTTTCCATGTCGAGTGTTGGCCGGATTCCAATATTTATCATGCTCGGATACCACTTGCCGGCAACATTAACCAGTCCGGTATATACCCCCTGACCCGGCACAGCCTTATTGTGGTCATCAATCCTTAGGTTGGCTGTTGGATAGCCCAGGGTACGGCCAATTTTATTTCCTTCTACAACATAGCCACTCACAGGGAAAGCGTAGCCCAATGCGGAAAACATTTTTTCCACCCGCCCTTGCTCCAAGAGCTGCAACATTTCCAGATGCTGGTTTGTGCTTGTCTGTTTAAACTGGTGATCAATTTTCTCGTAAAGATGCTTATGCCTGACTTCTCCGGGTTTCTGCAAATTGAAAAAATGCTTATTGTGCCAGAGGTCTGCACCCGGCACAACAATTTCGGACAAACGAAGAAGTGTTTCCTGGCAGGCCTTCCATTGTTTGTTGCTTTCGGTATTTTGCACCGGTGGAAGTTGACATAATATAGTGTGATGGTAACCCTTGCTTTTGATCATGTCAACACGTTCTTCGCCGGTCAGCAAAGAAGCGGTGGTGGTTTGATTGTCACAAACAAGCTGGTTCAAATTACAAACAACAACCAGCAGCTCCCCACGATGGTCTGCACACAATCCGGAACCATATGTAAGGAGGCTCTTGTGATGTTCCAAAACACCATCAAAAAAAGAAATAACGCAAACCTTATATGTCCTGTTATCCTCCAGTTGTCCAGACAATGACTCTGAGCCGGTACTTCTTTTTCTCATTTCATTCCAAATGTAATTGAATTTTTTTAAACAGAAACGAGATAAAGTAAAAGGACCGGGGGGGTGTGGTTAAAGAAAACAAACCGGAAGATTTTTCTATAAGATGCGTACAATGCAGTGTCTTGTATGAACGTTGAAAAGTATGGATTCTATTAAATATTTCGTACTTTAGCCTTGTGGTAAATTGGTTTACAGAATACTACAAAGCGGGTTACACAAACATGGCATATGGATAAAGAAAACGAACGCACAGGCAGGGTGTCGCAGGTAATCGGTCCTGTGGTTGATGTGGTTTTTGAGGGCCGGAAAAGTTTGCCGGAGATATATGAGGCTCTTGATGTTTATAATGATCAGGGGCACAGAATCGTTCTTGAATGCCAGCAGCATTTGGGTGAAGACACCATTCGGAGCATAGCCATGGATGGAACCGACGGCATATCGCGTGGAATGGCGGTATATCCCCAGGGAGGGCCTATCACGATGCCCACGGGAGAAGAGATACGTGGCCGTTTGTTTAATGTGATTGGGGAGACCATTGATGGCTTAGGGCCGGTAAAAACCGATAAACGATATAATATCCACAGTGAACCACCAAAATATGATGAGTTAAAAACCGGTGATGAGATTTTGCTAACCGGTATAAAAGTAGTTGACTTGTTGATGCCGTATCCGAAAGGTGGAAAAATTGGTTTGTTTGGTGGTGCCGGTGTTGGTAAGACCATTTTGATCATGGAGCTTATCAACAATATTGCCAAGAGTTATAAGGGCAAAAGTGTGTTTGCCGGTGTTGGTGAGCGCACCAGGGAGGGTAATGATCTGTTAAGGGAGATGATAGAGTCGGGGGTGATCAATTACGGCCAGGCATTCAGAGACGCCTTAAAGGAGGGCAAATGGGATTTGTCATTGGTTGACAGGGAGGCCCTTGCCACCTCACATGCCACACTGGTGTTTGGACAAATGAATGAGCCTCCTGGGGCACGGGCCCGCGTTGCCTTGTCAGGTCTGGCCTTGGCAGAATATTTTCGTGATGGGGAGGCGAATGAAGGAGGCAATGATATCCTTTTTTTTATTGATAATATTTTTCGTTTTACCCAGGCCGGCTCGGAGGTGTCTGCACTTTTAGGACGCATGCCATCGGCTGTTGGATATCAGCCAACCCTGGCTACTGAAATGGGTCTTTTGCAGGAAAGGATCACATCCACCAGAAGGGGTTCTATCACATCCGTTCAGGCCATATATGTTCCTGCTGACGACCTTACAGATCCAGCTCCTGCCACCACATTTGCTCACCTTGATGCAACCACTGTGCTTAGCAGAAAAATATTTGAGCTTGGAATATATCCTTCAGTTGACCCTTTAGACTCCACATCACGACTATTGTCACCCGACATTGTGGGAGAAGAGCATTACCATGTTGCCCAGGAAGTGAAAAGAATATTGCAACGATACAAGGAGTTACAGGATATCATTGCCATTCTTGGTCTGGAAGAACTATCAGAAGAAGACCAGCTGATTGTAAAGAGAGCCCGCAAGGTACAACGCTTTCTCAGTCAGCCCTTTTTTGTGGCTGAGCAATATACGGGACTGAAAGGGGCTTTTGTACCATTGGAAGAAACAATTAAAGGGTTTTCTTTGATTCTCAGTGGAGAAATGGATCAATATTTTGAAACGGCATTTAACCTTGCCGGAAGCATTGAAGAGGTAAGGGAAAGGGGGGAGCAGCAGCTGCAGAATAATCAAAAGGCCACCAAACAAAATGCATCTTAAGGTAATTAGTCCCAATGAGATCCTTTACCAGGGAGAGGTGAGCCTGGTGCAAATGCCGGGTAAAATGGGCTCCTTTGAGGTGCTCGTGAACCACGCTCCCATTGTTGCACTGCTTGACCCGGGCAGAATAAAAATTATCGACAGTCAGCGAAATTTGGTCTTTCTTACCATCCCGGCGGGTGTAGTGCATGTCAGGGACAATACAATCACCATCATCACTGAAAGGGAATAACAAAAAAACCTGCTTTTTTCGTATCTTTACAGAAAAAACGAATGTCAAAGAAAAGGTGGGTGCTCAGGGATGATGCACACGATGAAGTTGTAGAGAAGCTTTCCACCACCCTAAAGATAGACCAGATACTGGCCCGGTTGCTGGCACAGCGAGGCATTACCAGCTACGGGGAGGCAAAGGATTTTTTCCGGCCTTCACTTGACTCCCTGCATGATCCATTCTTGTTGAAAGATATGGATTTGGCGGTAACGCGTATTGAGCAGGCTTTAGAACAGGGGGAAAGGATACTTGTTTATGGCGACTATGACGTGGACGGCACCACAGCAGTAGCTTTGGTGTATGAGTTTCTCAACGAATTTCATCCCAATATCGATTATTATATACCAGACCGTTACAAGGAAGGTTATGGTATTTCCTATGAAAGCATTGACTATGCCAGGAAAACCAACGTCAGGTTGATCATATCGCTGGATTGTGGGATCAAGGCCCACAAGCAGATTCATTATGCCATTGAAAGCGGCATTGATTTTATTGTAATTGATCATCACAGGCCTGGCGATGAACCTTTGACAGCCACAGCTGTGGTAGACCCAAAACAGCCTGATTGTTTTTACCCTTACAAGGAGCTGTCGGGATGCGGGCTCGGTTTCAAATTGGCACAGGCCTTTTATCAAAAAAGGAAACTCCCTTTTGAAAGGCTGGAAAAGCTATTGGATCTTGTTGTTGTAAGTATTGCTGCTGATGTGGTGCCCATTACAGGAGAAAACAGGGTGCTGGCCTACTATGGTCTGATAAGATTGAACTTACAACCCCGTGCCGGGCTGGAGTCGATTTTGTTCTACAGCAATGTATTCCGAAAGGGTCGCCCCGACGGAATTTCCACCTTCACACGCGAAATAGGAATCAGCGACCTTATGTTTATGATCGGACCAAAGATCAATGCTGCCGGCCGTATTGAAAACGGGAAAAAGGCTGTTGATCTGTTGGTTTGCCAAAAAATGGGGGAAACCCACGAACTCACCATTGACATCAATGACCATAACACGGAGCGACGCAGCCTGGACACCGACATCACAAGACAGGCCATGGAACTCATTGCCCGCAATCCGGAGCTCAAAAACAACAAAGCCACCGTGCTTTTTGACCCTGACTGGCACAAAGGGGTTATTGGTATTGTGGCTTCACGGCTCATTGAGTCCTATTACCGGCCCACCATCATCTTTACAGAATCCAATGGCTTAATTACAGGCTCGGCCCGGTCTGTTAAAGACTTTGATATTTACGATGCCATCGATGCCTGCAGCGACCTGCTGGAGCATTTTGGAGGCCATAAATATGCGGCAGGCCTGAGTCTGAAGCCGGAAAAACTCGATGCCTTTATTGAGATGTTCACACGTGTGGTTGAAGAAACCATTACCGAAGACATGTTAATCCCGCAAATTGAGGTGCATGCGGAAATAAACCTCAACAGCATTGAGGGAAAGTTTTTTCGTGTGCTGAAGCAATTTGCACCCTTCGGGCCCGGCAACCCCAACCCGGTATTTGTTTCACGTAACTGCACCTTACAGGGCAATGCCAAAGTGGTTGGCAACAAGCATCTTAAATTTAGAGTTACGCAACCATCTGTGTCGGCAGTCGAAATGCCGGCAATTGCTTTTCAGCAGGGACATCAACTAATGGGAATGGTATCCCGTAAAACCTTTGATATTGCCTATCAGATTGAGGAAAATGAATGGAACGGAAAGGTGAGTTTGCAACTGAATGTGAAGGACATCAGGTTTAACAATTAACACAGGGGGGTAAAAAGGGTTAAACACCAATTATTTTCGGCCAAAGTCGGCCGGAATCTCTCCCCAGGCTTCTGTTTCCCACTTCAACACAGGGGTGTCCCACCGGTTTTCCCGGAGCCATTTTTCGGCCCTTCGGATGAGGTTAAACAATTCGAGGTTGTTTGGCCCGGGCTGCACTTTTGTTTTTGCTTTTTTGTTGCGCACCCAGGTCATTGCCGTATGAGAGTCGGTATATATGGGGCGATGCAGGTTGTGCTGCTTGCACCAGGCCAGCGCATGCACGATGGCAAGAAATTCGCCGATATTGTTTGAACCACCGGAATAAGGCCCTTTTCTGAAAAATTCAGCACCACTTTTGGTGTCCACCCCCCTGTATTCCATTTGTTCCGTTTTACTGCTACATGCAGCATCAACAGAAATGGAGTCCGGAATGGGTTCTCCGATGGCTTTCCTTTGCGCGGCGCTTAGTTTGCTTTGCCTTTTGTCTTTGCCCATATATTCGGCATAGTTGCCTTCAAAGGCTTTCCACGCCATCTCCTCGGAAGGGAAAGATTTATAAATGGCTCCCTGATATCCATCAACGGCTTTTTTGCAATCATTCCAGTTGTCAAAAACACCCGTTTCGTTGCCTCGCCATACAGTATAGAATTTTTTTCCGGGCATTTGTAAGATTGATGGTTCAGATTAAGAGGAATAATTTGGAATATTTTGTTTCGGTGCGCATCAATAAAATGCATCCCATCCCTGGGAGGTAAGTTTAAGCTGTTGGCCAGAAATGGTCACAAGGTTGGCCCCCATACCGGCCTCTGTAATATGTCCGATGGGGTGAATACCTGCTATATCTTTTACCTTGTCATAATCTTTCTGATCTATACAAAAAAGCAGCTCATAATCTTCTCCTCCGCTCAGTGCGCATGTTGTGGGATCAATATTGAACTCGTGAGCTGTTAAGGCCATGCGCTGATCTATGGGGATTTTTTCTTCATAAATGGTTGCACCCGTTGCGGAGCTTTTGCAAATATGGCGCACTTCCGATGCAAGCCCATCGGATATATCGATCATGGCAGTGGGCTGAACACCTGCTTTTTCCAGCAAATCTATGATGTCGGCCCTTGGTTCTGGTTTCAATTGCCGTTCAACCACATAGGCATATTTGCTTATGTCCGGTTGCATTTCCGGATTGGCTTTGTAGACCTGCTTTTCCCGTTGCAAAACCAGCTGGCCGCAATAAGCAGCGCCAAGGTCTCCACTAACAAAAAGGATGTCGCCGGGTTTGGCCCCCGACCTGTAGACTACCTTGTTTTTCGCGGCCTCACCTGTGGCGGTAATGCTGATGAACAAGCCCGCATGACTGGTGGTGGTATCACCTCCAACCATGTCCGCTTTATACCTCTCGCAGGCGAGCAACATGCCGGCATAAAGTTCTTCCAGTGCCTCCACGGAATATTTTTTTGAAACAGCCAGCCCAACCATGACCTGCCTGGGTCTTGCATTCATCGCATAAATATCAGAAAGGTTGACAGCAATGGATTTGTACCCAAGATGTTTTAAGGGCGTATAAACCATGTCGAAATGCACACCTTCAACCAGAAGGTCTTTCGTAAGAATTGTGAGCGTGTTTCCGTTATCAACAACGGCAGCATCGTCACCAACGCCCATCAAGGTGTTTGGGTGAAAGTGTTTTATGTTTTTTGTCAGGTGGTCAATCAGTCCAAATTCACCCAGTGTGGAAATATTGGTAGTTTTGGGCTTGTGTTCTTCCTGTTCAGTCATATATGTGGATTTTAAAGGGGCAAATAAACAAATCATTCATGGTTGTGCTGCAACACTACGCTTTCATTATGAAGCATTTGCATCAAGGTGTTCACAAAAGAAATATTCAGACCTAATGCTTTTGCCTTTTCCTCTCTGTCGCGGAAAAGGTCTTCTTGTCTGGCGGGTTGCACAACACTTTTGCCCAGTTTCTTTTTCAGTTTACCAACATCTGGCGACAGTGCAAATCTTTTGGCCAACAGTTCCAGCAACTGATAATCGAGTTCGTCGATATGAAGCCGGATGGACTGCAGCGTATTTTCATCATCTTCCTTCTCTTTCAAAGAGGTTATTTCATCGATGAGCTGATTGAATGTGGCTGGTGTAATCTGCTGTAGTGGATCTGTAAGGGCGTTTTGCGGTTGGTGATGGGTTTCGATCATTAAACCATTCATTCCTAACGCCATGGCTTTTATTGCCACCTGTCGTATCAGTGTTTTGTCTCCTGCAATATGGCTTGGGTCACAGATAACGGGCAGTCCGGGTATTTCTATACTCATTTGCAGGGGTATATTCCAAAGGGGAATGTTTCGGTAGACACTTTTCAAATGAGTGTGGAAACCTCTGTGTATGGCAATAATTTTGTTTGTGCCCGCCATGGAGATCCGTTCAACGGCCCCTACCCAGAGGCGCAAATCCGGGCTTACCGGATTTTTAATCATTACAGGTATTCCTATTCCTTTTATGGCATTGGCGATTTCCTGCACCATAAATGGGTTAACGGTTGTTCTGGCCCCAAGCCATATGAGGTCGATATTGTGCTTTAAACACAACTCCACATGCTTGGGTCTGGCAACTTCAACAGCCATTGGCAGTCCCGTTGCTGTTCTTACTTCATCCAGCCAGGGCAATGCTTTGGCGCCGACACCTTCAAACTCCCCGGGGCGTGACCGCGGTTTCCAAATGCCGGCGCGAACAACTATTTTTTTTCCGGTGGCCACTAATCCTTCTATTGTTTTTATCAGCTGATCGCGGCTCTCTACGCTGCATGGACCTGCAACAAGAAGAAAACCCTTTTCCAGCGGCAGCCATTGATGGACCGGCTCGGGTTTTATGTCAGATATTGCGGGCATGGGGTGTTTTTTGCAAAGGTAGCAAAAAAGACGGTCGGAGAGCTGCACCTTGTTTTTGCGACAACACGGATCAAAAATATTATGTACATTTGTTTTGGTTGTTTTTGGGTTTTAAATGGAAATACAGCACATCGTTAATAAATTAGCTCAATACCGCAGGGAAGGGAAAAGGATGTTTGCCACGTCCAGTTTCCAGACCCAAAGCGCGGTGTTGTTGCATGTATTAAGCCGTATAGATAAAACGATTCCGGTGTATTTTGTCAATACCGGCTTTCACTTTCCTGAAACCCTTATCTACAAGGATCTGATATCACAGAAACTGGGCATACATGTAATCAGCCTCTTTCCCCCGGTTCCCAAAAGCATGCAGACGCGGTTTTCGGGTGACTTAATGTTTACCCATGATCCTGATTATTGTTGTTATCTGAATAAAGTACAACCAATAGAGAGTATTCTTGGGCAATATGATGTTTGGATCAACGGTGTTCGTGCAGAGCAGAATCAATATCGCAAACACTTTCGTGAGGAAGTGCAGACGAAGCAACAGATCATCAGGTATCATCCATTATTAAAATGGACAGATGAGGAAATGAGGCAATACATTTCCTTATATCAATTACCGGTTCATCCTCTGGAAGAGAGGGGTTACAAAAGCATTGGCTGTGAACCCTGTACCAGGCCTGTCAATGGCACCAACGCCCGTGATTCAAGATGGGTGGGGATGAAAAAAACGGAATGTGGTTTGCACATGACGGATATTTGTACTGATACAACATCAAAAAAATGAACATATTAATTACCGGGGGTGCAGGTTATATTGGCAACGAGCTCGTTTTTGAGCTGCTAAGAGATTCGTCCGTCAAGCAAATCATTGTTTATGATAATCTAAGTCGGAAGAACTTTAATTTCTTTCTTGATCCCAGGTATACACCCGGTAATGTAAGCTTTATATGGGGTGAGTTGCTTGACTCACGGAAGCTTCGGCAAGTGCTGCAGAATATTGATGTTGTGTATCATTTGGCTGCCAAAGTTTCAACACCGCTGGCCAGTGAAAATGCTCATCTGTATGAGCAGATCAACCATTGGGGCACTGCGGAGCTGGTATATGCTGTGGAAGAGAGTCCGGTAAAAAAGTTCATTTATGTGAGTACCACTTCTGTTTATGGTGCTTCTGAAAAGATGGCAGACATTAACACACCGCCGGATCCAAAAACTTTTTATGGAAGCAGCAAGTTGAGGGGTGAGGCACACGTGGAGCGTTTAATGAACAAATGTGACGTGTGGATTATTCGGGCGGGTAATGTATATGGTTACAGTCCGAGTGTTCGTTTTGACGCTGTGATCAACAGGTTTATGTTTGAGGCAAACTTTGTGGGCAGGATTCAGATTACCGGCAACGGTAAACAAAGGCGAGCTTTCATACACATCGACAAACTGGTGAACATACTTGCCAACCTGTTGCGGCATGATCTCCCTTCGGGTGTTTTCAATGTCAGTGAGCACAATCTTTCCATTGAGTTTATTGCAGGCATCATCAAGGAGATCTATCCTTCATTGGATATGATCTTTGTAAACCAGCATCTTGTGATGCGAGAAATAAAGCTTTTGCCTGATGAACGCATCATGCCTCTGATGACTTTGCCTGACAAGTCCTTTAAAGAGGAGCTGATGTCCTTTAAGGATATGTTTTCCTTTTCCTCCGGTCCGAACCAATGATTTTTTCTCTATGGGCATGTTCGTTATCAGATCAGGGTGAACCTGAGACTAAAGCCGCCGTGTGAGTTGGTGTTTGGGAACTGGTTTGATACAAATGGGTTGTTTACTGTTCGATCGAAGAACATCCTGAAGTTAACACGGGGGCTTATCTGGTATTCTGCAGAGGTTCCAAGGCCTATGGATTGTTGGCCGGATGAAGGAACGTTGGTATCGCCGACATCATCCAGAATTTTTCGAAGAACTGTTTTATTGTCCCTGATAGAAAGATCGAAGCGCAGTACGAGGTCACTTTCAATGCGTTGTCGTCGCCCGGCCTGTGTTATGTTGAAAGCCAGGTTTTGGAAGCGGTAACCGGCTCCAATGACCACCTCGCTGCTTTGGTGGTCGGTAACCTGGTTATTGGCGAAGCTTAATGAAATATCTCTTGATCTTCGGTATTCAACCCTTGTCATGAGGTTGTTTCTCCAGGTGACATCAAAATTGATCAGCGGGTTAAACTGCTCATTGATGGAGACTTGTCCGATCTCAAATTCCGGGATAAAGTTCCGGGAGGCGCTTTCACGGGCGGCTTGGTAGCCGTCGATTTCGCGATAACGGATATCTGACTGGAAGTTTCCGATGGTGAAAGTGCTTCTGTATCCGTGTCCGATGGTAAAAGATTGGAATAATCGTTGAAATGCGGGTATTCTCGACAAGCCATCATAGGTTACCCGCCAGTTGGGTAAAGGGATACGCAGGAAGGGGTTCAGTGTGCTTCCTGAAGGGTCTTTGCCCGAATAGGCTGCGATGAATGCCGGGATCAGCACATCCTGTGAGGTAGGGCCATATCCTATCGGGAACCCGGTCGTATCGTTCATTTCACCATCCCAGTTTGGGTTTTGGTTTGCAAGCCTCATGGCGATTTCCAGCCTGTAGTCTTTGAAGTTTTCAAAATTTTCTGAGATATAGGTCCTGTCATCGAACGCTTCGAAGGTAGTTCGAAGGGCAAAGAATGAGATGCTGAAGCTCCCTTGTTCCATTGGGTTAAAAGAGCCAAAGTTGCCAAGCGTGTCGGCTTTAAAGTATTCACTTTTGGTTCTGGAATGGTTTCTTTGCGCGGTTACTTCAATACGCATGTTGCGAATGGGTTCGACCTGTGCCCTGCCGGTGAGGTTTTGCGCGTTGCTTTGGGTAAATGGGATGTTGAGGTTTGGGTTGTCTGTAATCCAACCTTCTCTTGCGGCCTGTTCCCGTATATCGGCTTGGCTTCCAAAGATAAAGCCTGTGCCCGGGGCCATCAGGTTCCAGTCCTGTCCAAGAATTGAAGGGGTGGGTGTAAAACCCGGCATGTGTGTTCCTGATGTTTCTGTATAATTGATGGAGACAGTTCTCACAGCCATCAGCATACGCAGGGTTGTTTCCAGGAACATGCGTGCATAGTTTGGTCGTTCGGTTTCCTCTTCTTCATCTCTTCTTGGTGGCGGCTGAGGACTCCTGCCGGGTTGCTGCCCGCCGCGCCCTCCTCCGTGCCGTTGGTTGATCTGCTGCAAAAAGCCTATTTTATTGTAGAAGTTTACCATGTTTGCATTCACGTTAAAGCGAATGCTTTGTGAGTTTTCGATGGTGTTGCCGAAGTCCTTTGCGGCAAGTGGCGCGGCAATCCAGTCAAAGTCAGCCATATAGCTGGTGTTTGCATTGATAAAGTCAACCAGGGGAAGTCGGTTTAGCGGCAGGTTGTATGTTAGATTTGCCCGGTGGGTGTAAAAGGTTGTACGTCCCAAATTCCTGATGTTTTGCCATATTGTATCACGCTTTGCCTGGTAGTCCTCATCATCCTTATGCATACGTCCGGCAGGTTCATCTATACGGGCATTGGTGGTTGCCTGAAACTCCAGCCTCAAGGCACGCGTGAGATCAAACCGTATGTCATACATGCGATCCCAGTCGAAGGATTTAATATAGTTTGGTTCAATCAAAACGATACCTGTACTTTTGGCCCGCATCAGCGATTCGGCATATCCGCGGTCCATATTTGTGCGGAAGGCAACGGAGCGGGGTTTGTAGTAAAAATTGAACTCACGGAGCAAACGGAACAGGTTATTCTGAAACAGCGACACATTTGAGAATGGCGTTATATTTCGTGGTGTAGTACTATAGTTATAATTGATTCCGCCTCTCCAGCGTTGTTGCCTGTCAAATTCAATATCCACATTTCGGGCATACATTTCGGTATAAGCGTATGTAAAGTCGAAGTTTGACGGGCTATAGAACCTGTTTTGCCCACCTGAGCCCATAAAGGACACATTTGTGAAGTTGATGCTTTTTCTTCTCACCAGATCCTGGGCCAGTCTTCTCAGGGAGTCTCGCTCGGCGGTTGTTTCAAAGGCGGCAAGATCGTCTTCAAAGAAAATGTCGGGGTTTAGGGGGTTATATAGCGGATTGCTAATGGATTCGGAGTAGCTGAAGTGCATGGGGATCCGCATGTTGAATGCATCGGGGAGAAGGCGGCCCAGCTCCAGATTTGTGGCCAGATCGTAGTTGATCACTTCTTCCATCTGGCGTTCATTTACCCTTTGCTCCAGGCTGCCGAACCCCGGTGTGCTGATAAAACCGGCAAGTGTAATGTTTCCAAGGTCAGCCAGGTTCGCATTGACTCTTGCGTTTGCAGCCCAGCCACCCTGGTCGTTAAAACCATAAAGGCGGAGTTCATTCACCCAAACCTCGGCCGATTTTGGCAGCCCGTCATCCTCGGGGGTCAGATGTGTGTTCTTGGGGTTCCTGACACCAATCATGATCACTTGTATATTGCTGAGCGTTGGATTTCCAATGATCGTCATGGTGTTTTCACCATCCTGCTGACGAAAAGGTCTGCTAATGGCTACTCCGGAGTTTTCCTGACGGGAGAGGTTGTTTCGCATGATTTTCAAATCCTGCAGCTTTTCAAATTCTACATCGAAATTGTTTTCCACCGGCCAGATCACTTCCGGGTTAAAGGTTCTCGGGATCCATGGGGTTACTTTTAGTGGAACTTCATATTCGTAATAGTTAGATGTAAAATCTGATCCCAAACGGATAAATACAGTCAGGTCATCATCATTGAGTAGTTCATCATCGCTGACTTTTTCTGCGTGGGCAAACATTTTCAAACGGCGGTATTGGCGCACGTCGAGGTTTGAGGTCTTGTAAACGGCTCTTGCGTCACCATCCTGAAGATTGGTAACCTTCATGGCGAGTGACTGCTCATTGCGTTGGTGCATGGTGGTTGTTCCCAGATCCTGTTCCCGTTCGATACCCGGGGGGAGCACATAAGGAATGGGGAAGCGTTGCCCGTTTTCTTCGATATTTACGGTGAACACTTCGAAGCTGGAATCTTCGTTGTTACCGGGAACAAATTCGCCAGGTGCGGAAAGCTCCCTGTCGTAGGTTCGCCAGTCGCTTCTCACCAGCTGGAGGGAGGCAAAGCGGCATATGACTGGTTCCTCAAAGCCTTTAAAGAACATACGCATAAAGCGGATAGACCTGAAGTCCTGTATGTTGCCGATAACCTGTCGGTTAGGATCCCTTAACGGTACCTTAAACTGATACCATCTGATGGTTTCAACTTCATTATTTGCAAGACGGACAGAAGCTTCTCTCACATCTGTGATGTAGTTCTGGCCGACAACCATATCCTGTGGCCGCAGGCTTACACGGTATTGGTAGTAGCGTTCTGCTTCATTAAGTGTTCCGTCTTCATTGATGTCTTCGGTGTTGGGAACATTTGTGGCTGCGGTGGGGTATGATTCGGGCGACTGTTGTGCCGTGGGGCTGTTGCCTTCCAGACCGTTGAAACGTTTATATCTTTCGAGGATGGGCACTTCGTTGGCATCCAGGTCAGACCCCCTGAAATACTGAAAATTGTCGGCAGAGGGATCTTCGAAGGCTTGCTGGTAGGCTGCTGAGCTGGTACCATACATGTCTGCCAGGACTTGCAGAAAATGTTCATTGAAAAAGGTTCGCTCATCTTCTGTCCTTAATCCGTCTAATCCCACGTCCTGGAATTCGCGGGAGTCGGGGTTGTTATCAAAGGCATTGGTAACAGCGGGTATGGTGGGTACTCTTCCCCATGCAGTGGTATCCACATTTAATACCTGTTCATCGATTGGCAGTCCGTTTTCAAAGCTTTTCCGTCCATCCCGGAGCACGTCTTCCGACACATCACCAAGATTGATATACAGATAGCCTCCCCCATGGTTTTCGTTATACACAAAGGGGTCCATGAGCCAGAACTCGACGTATTCGATATTTGCAGCTTCGAAGTCGGTCATAGGTAGTCCGCGCATGACGCCACCCCAACGGGTGTGCGGGTCACGGAGAGTTCCGTCTTGCGCTATTCCGCTGCTGAATGCTGATCCAATATCGTAGTTGTAAGGGCCTCTTTCATTGGGATAGAACGCCATGTTCAAGACCTGGATTGGTGATGGAATTCCGGTGGGGCTTTCTTTATTGGGCCAGATTTCGTTTTCCAGTACTTCTCTTACGAAATGGTTCGATCGCTGGTCGGGGTCATTTCGGATGTGAGAGGGGGTCAGGTTATTGTTTCTTGTAAAGAGGGGGTCGATGACATACCATGCAAGGCGGGCAACGTTATACCGGAAAGCCAGGGTTGCCAGGGTGTCGCTGAATGATACCGGGGCGGCTTCAGGAAACATGCCCGGGCTCGTCTGATGCTGCGGTGTGCTCGCCAGATTCCATCGCTGTACATTTTTCAAGTCTATGGCAGACTTGCTCCCCTCAAAATCATCAATATATGCTGTGCCCGCACTGCCGATATGCCGCGAGTGGCCCGGTATGAGGTGAGCGAACTCCCCATTGAAAGTGATGCGGGAAGTGGCATTGGATTCATAAAAAGGGATACGGTTCAAAATCCGTGTGATATGGTCTACCTCTGTAGTATAGGTCGTATTGAGCCCCCAAATGGTATTGGCAATGGGTTCATCGCCGTAGCTGACTTTTTGAGTCAGTGGTCGTTCGGAAAGCCTCATTATGGTGGCCCCTACGTTAAAGTTGTCACTGATGCGGTGGTCGATGTGTGTTCCTATCAGTGTTTTTGTTTGCAGGTTGAACATGTCGGAACTTTCCAGCGAGATGCGGATGGGTGTACCGGAGTTCAGGATTCCTTCGTTAATGATTCTTACTCTCCCGAGAGAATAGTCGACGGTATAGTCGACATTTTCAGTGAGAGGCACACCGCCGGCGGTAACGACTACCGATCCGGGTGGTATGTTCATGGCGTTTAAAGGTATTTCTGCACCTGCTGCCGACTGAAAACGGCCTTCCAGCAGCCACCGGTTTCGTTCGGGAACCTGCTGGGCTTCATATTTTGTGGTGGTATAGAGGGAGTCAAAGGCGTATTTATCGCCCAGTGCTTCGTCCTGAAGCATTTTTCGCAGGTGAGAACCGAAAGGTTCGGTAACCGGAAAATAAATACGGCCGTTGTTAGCCTGGATGGTACCTCCGCGCGTGGCGGCATTGTCGATAAAGTCGAAGATGCCGTCCGGGATTGGGTCCAGTTGGGTATTGAGCCTGTCGAGCCCCATGACGCGGATAAGGGGTTGACCTGCAACTGCCCCTTCATCGAGATACCCGACGGGCACACCCAGTTCTTCACTATCATACAACACATTAAGGCGGAACTGGTCACGGCTGATTTGGAAAGAGCCCAGGTTATAGACGTTTTTCATCATCAGGTCCCACATGGGGTGCCGGGTGTTCACGGCTGTGCTTTTCAGGAGTTTGACGATGAGGCCGTTTGGCGCGGCGATATCTGCTGAAAACTCACCCACCTGGTAAGTCGTGGTATCACCGATCAGGGTGTATTGGAAAGAAACGGCCAGTACCTGGTCGGGGTTGATGGTGCGGTTCAGTGATATAAAGCCAAGCTTGGGATTAAATGTATATTCGTTGCTACGCAGGCGCCTTGCATTTTCCACGTTTTCGTAATCTGTGCCGGAGTTAAATCCTTTTCCCGAAAGGGTACTGTTCACCTGGCTGATATTTCTGATGGCGTTCACCATTTGCCGGTCGTCGAGGAGGTTATTGGCGTCGTTGTTGGGTGCCGGGTTTGGGCCGCCGGTGATGATGGGGCTGTGGGGGCTGTTTTCACCAAGATCAGAGAATGCTACGATGTTCCGGTTTTCCTGTGTTGCAGCCCCAACGTTTGTCACCCATACTTCCAGCCTGGTGATGTTTATATTGGAAGAAACGGTTGGCAGCGTGGAGAGTGCATCATCATAATTGTTGCGGAAATATTGTGCCAGGAAGAAGTGCCGGTTTTCTTCGTACTCATCGGCACGGATCTCAAACTCGGTCATGGTAGCACCGCCTGACACTTCGATACTGGATGACTCTGTTTTTTGCTGTGAGAAAACGCTGGTAACATAGGTGTTGCCAAACTTTAGCTGTGTTTTGAAGCCAAACAGCCCCTGGGTTCCTCTGATGAGGCTGCCGGTAAGGGGCAGTGTTACGTCACCGGCTTCAATAAGCTGTACGATCTCATCTTCGGTTCCCCGGTATTCGAGTTTCATTCTGTTTTCAAAATCGAAAGTGGCTTCGGTGTTGTAATTGGCGCCCAGGTTTACTTTGGTGCCAATATCGGCTTCTACGGCAAGCTGTATTTTTTGCTGAAAGTCGAAGTTGGTGGTGCGGCGCCGTTGCTCGTCGAGGTTAGGGTCTTCGCGATAATTGGACATGACACCAAAAATCAGTTCCGCGGATCCGCTTGGTCGGATATCAATGGTGCTGCCACCAAATATCCGGTCAAAAAATTCACTGCCTATGTGAATTTCCGGGATCAGTCCGTCGCGCCGCTGAAAGGCTTGCGGTGTAGCCTTTTCGCGCCAGTATTCCTGCAGCCTGCTGTCAAGATCATATTCGAGAAATTCATCAAAAGAGATATAAACCGGTCTGCCGATCACCATATCCCCGATCCTGTAGGTCTTTATAAATAAGCCGGTTTCCGGATCATATTCGTAGTGTGGGGTAACAAAACCGGGGACATTCTGCATGAATCCCAACAATGGAAACCTGTCTGTATCGTAAACCACAACCGTTTCATCGGGCGGTGGGGGTGGGGCAATAGTATCGTTGGCCAGGGTGTCATTTTCGGCCAACACAACATTGGCAAAAACGGATACCGGCAGCAGCAAGAGAAACCAAAAAGCTGGTAAAAAAAACGTCAATAATCGCTTCAATAGCACCAAAACAATTATAAAAAAAACAATCAAAAACTTTTTAATGCCTCCTTAACGAGATACTCTGCGCTTTGAACGGAGCCCTGGTGTTTTTTCAGGATGGCGGCAATGGCCTTTTGGGCCGAGTTTTTTGCAAACCCCAACATTACTAAAGCAGATAACGCTTCTTGCTGGATAGTATTGTCTGTTATCAGTAAATTTTCCTCCTTAAATACTCCTTCTTTTTCCAAACGATCTTTCAGGTCTACAATGATTCGCTGTGCTGACTTTGCCCCAATTCCTTTGATCGATTGCAGGATGCTGATATTGTTATTAACAATGGCTGCTTTTATTTCTGCCGGTGTCATGGCCGACAGGATCATGCGTGCGGTATTTGGTCCAACACCGCTCACGGAAATCAGATGTCTGAAAAGTTCACGTTCTTCTTTGTCGGCGAAGCCAAAAAGAGTATGGGCATCTTCGCGAATGACTTGTAGTGTGAGCATTCGGGCAGTTCCTTTGTCCGGAACAGCATTATAGGTATTCAGGCTGATATGAAGCAGATACCCGACCCCCTGGCAATTCACTACCAGGTAGGCCGGGTTTTTCTCTTCAATGGTTCCTTCAATGAAGGCTATCATCTTTATCTGTATAAGCTTTGAACCTTATTATTTAACCGCATCGATGGCAGCCTGCAGCGCTTCATTCAGCATTTCTTCCGGTGGTTGCTGGATGAAGCCGTGGTCGATAAGCGACTGGGTGGTTGCACGTGCATGTTCGATGTCTTTTTTGGCAATGTCGTAGGCTTCCTGCCAGGTCATTTCTTTTCGTGCCACCCCGTCTTTGATGGCCTGCATGGCCACATCGGCTGCTTCATAGGGAAACACCTCTGACTCGCTCATTTTTGCGATGATATCTTCAGTGTGGATCCCCCGTTTTTCTGAGAACCGGGCAATGGCTTCTGCTGCGGCAATGGCCATATTATCGGTAATCTTCCTGGCTCTCACCAGCAGTGCGCCTTTCAAAATACCCGGGAAGCCGATGGAGTTGTTTACCTGGTTTGGAAAATCACCGCGACCGGTGGCTACGATATAAGCGCCTGCCTCTTTTGCCGCATAGGGATAGATTTCAGGCACCGGGTTGGCACAAACAAACACGATTGATTTGTCGGCCATTACCTGGATCCATTCTTTTTTCACCACATCAGGGCCGGGTTTTGACAGAGCAATCAACACATCGGCGCCTATCATGGCTTCTTCCATGGTTTCCACCTTGTCAGGGTTTGTGATCTGGCAAAGTTCCCATTTGCGGTAAAAACGCTTATCTTCTTCGATATCCTTCCGGCCGGTATGCAATGCACCTGTGGAGTCAAACATGATGGATTTGGCCGGATCCGCCCCTGCTGCATTTACGATACGGGCAATGGTTGCGTTGGAAGCACCCGCACCATAATATACGATCTTTACATCTTCCATCTTTTTATCCACCAGCTTCAGGGCATTGATCAGCCCGGCCAGGGTAACACAGGCTGTTCCTTGCGCATCATCGTGCCAGACAGGGATATCACATTCCTCCCTGAGCACATCGAGCACCCGGTAGCAATTGGGTTGTGCGATGTCTTCCAGGTTAATGGCCCCAAAACTATATTGAGACATTTTCACGAAATCGATGATTTTTTCCGGGTCATTTTTGCCGTCAGGGCCTCTGCTGTCCACACAGATGGCTATCCCGTCAACGCCTCCCAGGTACTTCATCAAAAAGGCTTTGCCTTCCATAACGCCCATACCACCGGGGGGTGTACAGTCGCCATCGCCAAGTACGCGGGTGGAGTCGCTCACAACAGCTACCAGGTTGCCACGGTTGGTAAGCTCGTAAGAGGTGTCGTTGTCGTCCCGGATAGTGGTAGAGATCTTCGACACGCCGGGGGTGTACCATGCGTTGAACCAGTTGAAACCAACCACGGGGGCCTTAGGCAAGGTTTGCATTTTGCCATTGTAGAAACGATGGGCGCGAAGTGCAAGCTCCTTGTAAAAAAGGGTCTTGGTTTTGGCTTTTTGTTCCTGTGTGAAAGATTCAGGAATTAATTCTTCGAGATTGTCAAGGGTGATGTTAATTTTTTTCATGATGGATTTTTTTTGGTTCGTGGTAAAGATATAATTTTTTGATCTATGCAATGCACAAATTTTTTAATCAGTACACACGTTGATTGTCTGTCCAGGAATAAATGCAAGTTAGCGCGATGTCTGTCGCGACCGCCGGTTGTTAACAAAAGCGAAGGGCCTGAGTCCTGCATTTAGTTCATCGTATCAGACATGGAGTGAAACTTGTCGACCATTGAACTGATATCAGTGTTGTTCGATGATACGGAACAGCTCGTCCAACTCAGGTGTCAGGATGATTTCTGTACGTCTGTTTTTTCTCCTTGCTTCCGGTGTGTCATCAGGGTCAACCGGATGATATTCTCCGCGTCCCGCCGCGATAAATCTCTTTGGATCAATATCACCATGTTTCAACAATATTCTGATGATGGAAGTAGCACGCATGACGCTGAGGTCCCAGTTGTCCTGGATAGCTGATCCGGCCCTTATCGGCACATTGTCGGTATGTCCTTCGATCATGATGTTGATGTCGGGATTGTCCTCCAGCACTTTTGCCAGCTCTTTCAGAGCCTGCTCTCCCTGCCGGTCAACCCGCGTGCTTCCTGTTGCAAAAAGGAGGTTTTCTTCCATAGACACATATACTTTGCCACCACGTACCTCTACCGACAGTCCTTGGTCACGGAAGCCAAGCAAAGCTGTGGAGAGGGTGCTTCGCAGGTTTTCAACAATGGAATCCTGGCGCATCAGTATCTCTTCCAGTTCATTTACCCTTGACTCTTTTGCCAGCACATCGGCCATCAAACCGTCAAGGCTGCGTTCTTTTTCTTCCAGTTCGCGAGTGGCTTTGCTCAACGCATCCTCCCTCCGTTGAAGGTCTTCCTGGGTGGCCTGCAATCGCAACATCACCAGTCGCATCTCTTCACTTTGACCGGCCATCATTTTTTGGGCCTGATCCACATACTGGTCATAGTTTTGCTGCAAACGCCTGTATTGCCTGCCCATTTGAAAAGTATCTTCCCTCAGCCTCTCGGCTGCCCGCGACAGATTGTCAAGTTCATCAAACAAACGGGCATTATCCCACTTGTATTTGTCCAGCTCTGCCTGAACGTCTTGTTTGTCCGCTATAGTTTGATTGTGTCTTGCTTCCAGATCTTCAAACTTTCTCACCGGTACACAGGAAAATGCAACCATTGCCACAATGGCAACGAATAGCAATACGTTGTTCTTCTTCATAAAGGTGTTTTGTTTGTGTTAAAGTTTACATTTTTATAGCCTGTCACCCCGGAATATCGGGTTAGCGAATAATCCGGGGAGTGCATAACGTGATTTCTGATGCAAATAATATATTCGTTTGTATATGTGATGAAACGCCCATGACATTTTATTTTACACACAGGTGAATGATTACTTGAATGCGGATCCCGCAGGCGTGGGAAGGATTGCTTTTGGCAAACGCTGATCACTGCGGATTTTTATCAGTTCCGCATGTGCGGGATCAACATTGCGAAGCATCAGCATTCAAAAAACAAATCATAAAACCATGATATACAGATTCTCAAGCAAAGATAAACACTTAAAACCCTATTACTCTTCCGGGCAAAGCAGCACTTGCACAATAAACAACAAGTTTCATGGTCTTGGTTATCTGACAACCCGGACGCTTTCGGTAATTACTCCCTCAGCTGTTTTTACCCGCACAAAATACAATCCCGGGTTCAGATGGCTCGTTGTAATTGTGGTATATGTCTCCATCGGCACTTTTCTGCTGATGGTTCTTCCCACCATGTCAATTATTTCAACAGACTGAATCGGGTCTGTGGCGGAGATGTTCAACACATGTCGTGCCGGGTTGGGATATATCTTTATTGTTTCTTGTGCTGAATTATCGGGTTCAGGGTTAACGAGGGGTTCACCGTGCTCCGGGAATGCGACGGTTGAGTACATGCGGTATTCTCCGGGTTGCAACTGGATGGTCTGGTTTACATCGGTGACCTGCAGTACGTCGCCGCTGAAATACTCATACCAGGTGCCGGTTTCCTGGAAGTTGGGCTGCATGTCGCCGGCCACCACACCAAAGTTTCCCAACACAGTAACATTTCTGGACGGATGGTTCAGGTGGATCCGTTTCATGGGGCCTTGCAGGCTGAGGGAATAGTCATCGGTACGGAAAACATCATGCTCCTGCTTCAGGTTGGCCAGCAGCGAATAGATGGTATATACCCGATGTCTGCGCCAGTCGTCAAAATAGTCCCAGCGGATGGGTTTTGGGTCTGTCCGGCAGCCTTCATCGATGGTACCATCCTGACAGTGATTGATGGAATAGTCATAGCCCAGCTCTCCAAACTGCCAGATCATTTTTGGTCCGGGAATGGGGAAATAGAATGCGGCGACAAGTTCTGCCCGGCGAAGTGCCGTTGACAGGTTTTTGATATTGTGATCAGGGTTGCTGGAATTGCCCCATGTGATGTTTTTAAACATGATGCGTTCTTCGTCATGGCTTTCCATGTAGCCAATCAGGTGAGGATCGTCCCACCCTCTGTTTTGGTAGGAGATCCAATCGAAGTTGGAGTTGTCGAGCCACCCCATTGCTGCTTCCTGGTAGGCATGTGTGATGTTTCCCCAAATCAGCATGCCATAGTCTGACAGTTCTTTTTCTTCGGCATTTTCAGTAAAATGCTCCAATATAACATAGGCATCAGGGTTCACTTCCCATACTTCATCGGCGATACGTTTGAGGTTGGCGATCCTGGCAGCATCATAGTTCCAGCCCTGGCCACCGGTTTGCTCATTGGTGAAGCCCTTGGTAAAGTCAAAGCGAAAGCCATCCACGTTAAACTCTGTTATCCAATATTGTACTATGCGTTTAAAGAGTTCTTGTGTATAAGGACTGTCCTGGTCAAAGGTGTTACCCCAGCACCATGGTTCATGGGGGCAGGTTTCCAGATACCAGGGGTTTTCCGGCAGCGGTTGGCCCCATCCGCCGGCCTCCGGATCAAAATACATCTGTACAAGAGGCGACAGGTTGAAGCTGTGATTGAGTACGATATCCAGCACCACCGCCATGCCACGCTTATGGGCCTCATCAATAAAACGCTTATAATCTTCGCGGGTTCCATAGGCTTTATCAGTGGCAAAATACAGGGCAGGGTTATATCCCCATGAAATGTTGCCCTCAAACTGGTTTACAGGCATCAGTTCAATCACGTTTACGCCCAGGTTTTGCAGGTAGTCCAACGAATCCATGACTGTTTTGATGGCACTGGTTTCCACGAAGTCACGAATCAACAGCTCATAGATAACCATGTCTTCCACGGCCGGAGGAGTGAAGTCGGTTACTTCCCATTCATATGCCGGGCGGCCCGGATGTAAAATGCTTACAATGCCCGCTGTTTCTCCGTGGGGATAGGGTTTCAGGTCCGGATAGTTAAAGTCGCTGATCCAGTGGTCATTCCAGGGGTCAAGGACTTTATGGGTGTATGGATCAGCCAGTCGCAATTCACCGTCAATATAATACTGAAAACCATATTCGGTATCTGTCTCAAGCCCGGTCAACGTCAGCCAAAACCGGGTGCCGTCGGGTGTCCTGTACATATGGTGGTCTTCAGTCAGTGTCCAGTCGTTCATATCACCGATTACAAAAACAAATTCTTTAAGTGCCGGCGGGTCGTGCAGGACAAGTGTCACCGTGTTGGCATCAATATAATTGATGCCATTAACAACATCGTCGGGCAATGAAGCCACTGTGACAGCCTGCCGGATGAAA
Organism: Bacteroidia bacterium; assembly: GCA_007695305.1. Taxonomy (GTDB): domain Bacteria; phylum Bacteroidota; class Bacteroidia; order Bacteroidales; family UBA7960; genus PUPG01. The sequence continues at coordinate 19,128 of REEA01000115.1, read as the reverse complement.
ACGGACGTTTCTGCTTCGGCTGTTTCATTATCCTCCCCATAGGCGGTTACGAGAATGTGCTGTTGCCCGTAGCTGTCAGCCTGCCAGTTATAGGAGAGCTGGTCCTCGGTGGTGGAGGTGATGTATGCATTATTGATACGAAGGGCAATGGAGTCGGCTTCATTGGCATTGGCCAGGATGGGTACAATGTCATTAAACGCAAAAACGGGCTGCATGCCCACCGGGGAAAGGATGGAAACATTGAGTCCCTCTTCCACAACAGTGACAAAAAGGTCTTCCGTTTGCGGACTGCCTTCAGCGGCTCTGAAGACAAAGCACATTTCGGTAATCACCTGGTGGGAGGGTACGCCGTAAAACGCCCGGATGCTGGGCGTGATCTCCAGCTGGTAAAGGTCGTCGCCGATACGCGTAAGCTGGGGTTGCTCATCATTATTGCCCCAACCTCCAATCACATACTGCCATTGCCCCACTCCCTGTATGGTTACGCCAGTGTGGGCGTAAACATCGCCGGTGTAGCCGGCCAAGCCACCACCACCCTGAGTGGCATCAAATGTTATGACAACCGGCTCATTTGCGGTGGGCAGAGGTGGGTCAGTGGTAATTTGGGCCGTCAAAGAAAAAGTAAAGAAAATGATTATGGAAAGAATACTAAGTCCTGTTTTCAGCATATCGGTAAAAATTTAAATGTTTTTGCAAAGATACAAAATTGACAGCACTAAGGGAGCGTTCACATTGTGCAGGCAGAGATTACGACCCAAAATTATATTTTTCATTAATTTTACAGATTCTCGTATCTTATTCCATAAAAGAAATAAAATGGCAAAAAAAGTTATCAAGGTTTTGTTCATCGTTCTGGCGACCCTCTTGTTGCTTCTTATCATTGTTCCCTACGCATTCCGGGGAGCCATTGTTGAACGGATCAAGCATGAAGTGAATGAGCAGGTGGATGCCCGTGTTGATTTTGGTAAGACGCGCCTGTCTTTTATTCGAAATTTCCCGGATATAACGCTGAGTATTCATGATATCCTGATCGTGAATGAAGCGCCATTCGAGGGAGAAACACTGGCGGATATCGGAAGGCTGCAAATCACCATTGACCTTCGCAGTCTGCTTGGCGGCGATGGTTATGAAATCAAAAGAATACGCTTAGACAAACCTGATCTGATGTTGCGTTACCTGAAAGATGGAAGCGCCAATTGGGATATCATTCCCCCTTCTGAACCAAAGGAGGAAACCGAAGTCACCGAGGATTTCGACTTCCAGCTTTCTCTGCGCAGAGTGGACATCCGAAACGGCAAAGTGTCTTATCATGATGATGCCTTCCTTACCTATATTGATGTGGACGGTTTATCAGGCCGGTTCAGTGGTGATCTCACCATGGATGTGACCAATATTGCCACCCGGAACACGCACATCGAATCATTCAGTTTGCGCTACGACCGTTTCCCGGTGCTGAGCAACGTCGCCGCCCGGATTGTAGCGGAAATGGAAATGGATATGCGCGACTGGACATTTACCTTTCGGGAAAATGAGTTATTGCTGAATGCCTTACCCATTGGCTTTGATGGTGTGATTGGGTTGCCCGGGGGTGGCGGCACCATGATGGACTTTTCTTTTACAGCGGCCAGAAGCGATTTTGGCGCATTCCTGTCCCTGATACCTGCACTGTATGCCGACGACTTTGCCTCACTGCAAACAGCCGGAAGCCTTGCTTTACATGGTTCGGTGAATGGCTTGCTGAAAGGTGAATCCATTCCCGGGTTTGAATTGGCGCTGAATATAGATGATGGGATGTTCAGCTATCCCGATCTGCCTGCAGCACTCAGTGATGTTTTTGTTGACGCACGGATTGTAAACACCGGCAACAATGCTGACGCAGTAAGGGTGGACGTCCCCGTGTTTCGCATGAACCTGGCCGGAAACCCTGTGGATGCCAGGTTTGCTATGAGAACACCTGTGAGCGACCCATGGATTGATCTGGCCATAAACGGCAAGCTGGATCTGTCAGATATCGCCACTTTCGTGCCCCTGGAAGAGGGGATGTTACTGGAAGGCTTACTGGAGAGCAACATGGAAGCCAGGGGACATCTTTCAGCCATTGAAACAGGCAATTACCAAAACTTCCATGCCACCGGTACTTTCCTGGCCAATAATGTAGCTGTTGAATCAGCCATATTACCCGCCCGTTTCGAACTTCACCAGATGCAAGCCCGGATAAGTCCCCGGCATATTACCATTGGTCGTTTTCAGGCGCGTATGGGTGACAGTGACCTGAGCGCCACGGGCCAGATAGACAATATGTTGTCTTACTGGTTTGATGATGATCTTTTACGTGGCCGATTTACCGTTGAATCGGGACTCATACATGTCAACCAGCTCATGGCTGCCATTCCCGAAGCGGAGGAAACGGACGAACCCATGACGCTCAGTGTGATCCCTGTGCCGGCAAATATTGACTTCAGGTTGCAAGCCAGGATACAAAGGCTGGTGTTTGGTGATATGGATATTCGTGACATACGGGGGAACCTGCAAATTGTGGATGAGCAGGCCGGGTTGCAGGACCTGAGCATGGGGTTTTTGGGAGGCCGGCTGGCCATGAGCGGGTATTACGACACCCGCGGTGAACTTCCTGATACGCGGTTTGTTTTGGATTTTTCCAATTTTGATATTGCTGAAGCCTTTGGCACGCTTAACACGGTAGGTGTTCTTGCCCCTGTTGCCGAATATGCAAGCGGCAGAATATCCGGAGGTATCACTATAAATGCGACGTTGGATGAATCACTGCGGCCGGTGCTTGAGACGCTGGCCGGCAGCGGTCGCCTCAGTTCATCGGCCATCAAAATAGAAAATTATCCCTCTCTTGTGCGCCTGGCCGAACGGCTCAGGATGGACAATTTCAGGTCTTTCGATGTCCGTAACGTGGCTTTGCGCTTTTCCTTCGCTGACGGGAAAGTGGACACGGATCCATTTAACATCAGGTTTGGTGAGTCTTCAGCCAGGATCAGCGGGTCCACCTGGTTTGACCAGCGGATTGATTATTCCATGCGAATGGATATTCCATGGGCGCAATTTGGCACGCAGGCCACCGAGGTACTGGACGGGCTCATTGCACAGGCTGCCGGTCGTGGAATAAAGGTAGACCCCGGTGACAAAGTACAAATAGACGTGCATATTGGGGGCACGGTGACCAATCCTGAGCTTTCTGTGGGCATGCCCGGAACCGTGGATGCCGTCCTCGACCGGCTGAAGGATCAGGCAGAGCGGTTGGTTCGTGATGTGGAAGACCGCATTCGGGACGAGGTGGACAGTGTTGTCAGGCAGGCTGAGGATGAAATTATGGAAAAGATAGAAGACACCCGGGAGCAGCTAAGGGAGGATTTGGAAGCCCGTGCACAGCAAGTAGTTGATGAGGCTGAACGCCGGGCAGCATCCATCAGGAGGGAAGCGGCCAGATCAGCGGAAAGGGTACGTCAGGAGGCCAGGGAGCAAGCCGACCGCCTGTTGGAAGAGGCCAGTGGACCAGTTGCTGTCGCGGCAGCCCGACGTGCAGGCCAAGCCCTCGTTTCAGAAGCCGACCGACGTGCAAATCAGATTGAAAATGAAGCTGACCAGCGGGCAGATCAAATTATCGACGAAGCCAACGCCAGAGCCGACCGCATCCGGAGAGGAGAAGAGTAGAAAAGTCAAAATAACCCGACAAACAATGGATTTTCCCAAAGAACTGCAAATTACAAAAACCTACATGGTTACAGATAAAGATACCGCTATCAGCCATGGTTCGGGAAGCCTCCCGGTGCTGGCAACACCGGCCATGATCGCTTTCCTGGAAAATGCCGCCATGAACTGCGTACAAGCATATTTACCAGAAAATCACACCACAGTTGGCACTGAAATCAACATAAAGCATATCCGTGCAACTTCTGTCGGCGGACGCATAGAGGCAACATCCCGGCTGGTCGGTGTTGAAGTGAAAAAGCTGCTATTCAACCTGGAGGCACACGATGAAAAGGGAAAGGTGGGGTTTGGCACACATACCCGTTATGTAGTTGAAAGAAATACTTTCCTTAAAAACATGGATAAAAAGGAAGCATGAGGTTTTACACATCCCAATATGGCTTATCTTTGAGGCCGCAAACTTGATCAGCTTGTTACCATGTATATTGTTTCGTACAACGTTAACGGCATTCGTGCGGCGGCAGCTAAAGGCTTTCCCGAATGGTTGAAAACCGAATCCCCTGATGTGGTATGTGTCCAGGAAAGCAAGGCACAGCCGGAACAGATTCCTGTGGATTTGCTGACAGCGGCCGGATATCATACATATTGGTTTTCGGCTCTGCGCAAAGGTTACAGCGGAGTTGGCATCCTCAGCAAAACAGAACCCGACCGTATAATCACCGGAATGGGTATGGAAAAATATGACAGTGAAGGTCGCTTCATACGTGCGGACTTCGGGCGTTTAAGCATCATCAGCGTGTATCACCCAAACGGCGGGGGCAGCGAAGAAAGACACTGGTACAAAATGGGCTGGCTCGATGATTTTCTGAACTATATCAATGAATTGAGAAAAGAACGGCCAAACCTGGTGATTTCAGGTGATTTTAACATTGCCCACAAGGAAATTGACATCCACGACCCTGTCAGAAATGCAAGTGTTTCCGGGTTTTTGCCGGAAGAACGTGCGTGGATGTCCGGGTTCATTAAAGCTGGCTTTACAGACAGCCTCCGGCACGTCAGCAATGCACCCGATCAGTATACCTGGTGGAGCTGGAGGGCCAATGCCCGCGCCAGAAATCTGGGTTGGCGCATAGATTACAATATGGTTGCCAACAGCCTCGTTTCTTCTTTAGAGGATGCGGGTATTATGCCGGAGATAAAGCACTCTGACCATTGCCCGGCGTGGGTGAAGTTGGAGGTCTGATGTTGCTCTTTTTTCCTTGCAAAGGCCGCAAAAGTTCATTACGCATAAAGCGCAAAGAAAGGCTATATTATACATATGACATTTCGACATTTCGACATTTTGACCTTTTTTTCATGATTACAGGTTTTTACACTACGAAAAATTAAGAACACATGAAATACAAAAGAATCATTTTGATTTCACTAGCGATCCTGATTGTAGGAGGCTTGTGGTATTTTTTACGCGGTGAGGCGCAAACATTTGAAGCAATTAAGGTGCCTGTTCTGCGTGGCGACTTTGAGATCAATGTATATACCAGTGGCGAGCTGGAGGCAAAAAACTCGGAAAATATCCAGGGCCCACAGGGCTTGCGTCTTGTGGGTATCTGGAATGCCCAGATAGCCGAGCTCATTCCTGAAGGAACCGTGGTGCAGGCAGGAGATTGGGTTGCCACTCTCGACCGGACTGAGATCAGCAACCGCATTCAGGACCTTGAAACAGAGCTGGAAAGACTGGAAACCTCCTATACCCAGATCATGCTGGACACCACCATGGATTTGCGCAATGCCCGGGATGAGCTGGTAAACTTGCGTTTTAATTACGAGGAAGCCCAGATAACCCTGGAACAATCCAAGTTTGAGCCACCCGCCACCATCCGTCAGGCCGAAATCAACCTGGACAAAATGGAAAGGGCTTTTTTACAGGCAGAACAAAACTACGCTTTGCGCAGACGACAGGCTGATGCCCGTATGCAAGAGATCAACGCTACACTTACACAGGTGCAGAGAAGGTATCAGAACATGCTGAATGTGCTGGGTGAATTTGAAATCTTTGCTCCCAAGGACGGGATGGTCATTTATCGAAGAAATTGGGATGGATCCAGGGTTACGGTAGGATCACAGATAAGTTCCTGGGACAATACGGTGGCCACCCTGCCTGATTTTACCGTAATGATGTCGAGAACCTATGTGAATGAGGTCGACATCAGCAAGGTGCGCACCAACCAACCGGTCGAGATCGTTGTGGATGCCTTTCCCGACAGGCGTTATGCAGGCATTGTAACGGAAGTGGCCAACATTGGAGAGCAGCGACCCAACCAGGATGCCCGCGTGTTTGAGGTGAAGATCCAGATCAACGAATCCGATACCATTATGAGGCCTGCCATGACAACCAAAAACACCATCATTACCCATGTTGAACAAGATGTGCTGTTTATTCCCATTGAGGGGATACATGCTGTGGATACCCTGGCGTATGTGTTTAAAGACGCCGGTGCGCGTGTAATCAAACAACAGGTAATAACAGGGTTGCGTAACGACAATGAAATCGTGATCAGGGAAGGCTTGCAGGAAGGTGACATCATCCATCTAACCGTTCCGGCCAATGCTGAAGATCTTCCTTTCACACTTCTGTAAAAACCTGTTGGTATCACATCAAATGAGAAACAGAACATGAATTACCTGGAAAAATATTTTCACAACCTCAACATTGCATTTGAAGCGGTTTTGGCAAACAGATTCCGTTCCATACTTACGGCGTTGGGCATCATCTTCGGTGTAGCAGCGGTGATTGCCATGCTGGCCATTGGTAACGGTGCACAGCAGGAAATTCTTGAGCAGATGAAAATGGTTGGGGTCAACAACATCATTATCCGCCCGATTTATGCTGAGGATGACAACCGTGATGAACGTTTCCGGGGTCGTTTTTCGCCGGGTTTGACCTTGCAGGACGTGGAGAGCATCAGACGGATTGTTCCCACGGTGCAAAGGGTAAGTCCCGAGGTTGAAATCAGTGCTTTTGCCATGAAATCAGGTATCCGCCGGCCCGTAAGGGTAGCGGGTGTGACACCTGACTATTTTGAGGTGTTTTCGCTGGGCCTGTCCCGGGGCAATATGTTTACGGAACAACAATTGAAAGATGGCGCCCCTGTGGCCATCATTGGTAATAATATCCGGGCCATCTTCTTTGGAAACACCGACCCCATTGGCCGGCAGATAAAAGCCGGCAACAACTGGCTGACCGTTGTGGGGGTGGTAGAGGACAGGATGGTCACAGAGGACGCTGTTAAAAGTCTGGGCGTTAGCGAATTTAACAATGTGATCTATACCCCCGTGCAGACCATGTTGCTGCGCTTTCAGGACAGGTCAGCTGTGAAGATTGAACAAATTCAGCAGATGCGGACAAGAGGCGGCCGAAGGGGAGGTGTAGTCGTAATGGGGTTTCCGGGGGGCAGTGCAGGCAATGACCAGGAAGAGGTAAAATATGAAAACTATCACCAGCTCGACAGGGTTGTGGTGCAGGTGCAAAACTCTGACCAGCTCACTTCAACCGCCGATGTGATTCGGCGTATGCTGATACGCAGGCACAACCAGGTGGAAGACTTCGAGGTAATTATTCCAGAGCTCCTGCTGGAACAGGAACAGCGAACAAAAGACATTTTCAACATTGTGCTGGGTGCCATTGCAGGCATTTCACTTATTGTGGGTGGTATCGGTATCATGAATATCATGCTGGCCTCCGTAATGGAACGTACCAAGGAGATCGGTATCCGGTTGGCCGTCGGAGCCAAAAAAACGGATGTGGTATTCCAGTTCCTCTCCGAATCAACCATGATCAGCGTGGCAGGTGGTATCACTGGGATATTCATGGGCATCGGACTGTCACGCTCAATCATGCACTTTACCGACATTCTCACCATCGTGTCGCTCAGCTCAGTGATTATCTCTTTTGGCGTAGCGGCCACAGTTGGGATCGTGTTTGGATATATGCCGGCAAAAAAAGCTGCTGCCAAAGATCCCGTATCATCCCTGCGTTACGAATAAGGAAACTCCCCTGTTTGCCAAAACGTCATCCCATTCATGGTTTCCTTTTTGGACTGGATTATTTATCTTTGTGAATGGAGAATGATTGTTGAACCAAAACATATATTGCCATGAAAAAATTTGCAGTTGTTTTGTCAGGAAATGGTGTTTTTGACGGAGCAGAAATCCATGAAGCGACACTGTCCATGTATGCCATCAAAAAGCAGGGCGCCGACTATGATGTGTTTGCCCCTGATATGGAACAGCATCACGTGATCAATCATATCACCGGCGAGGAAATGGATGAAAAGCGGAATGTGCTCATTGAAGCAGCGCGCATTGCCCGCGGCAAAGTTAAACCGTTGGACCAGTTTGATCCGGCCGGTTATGACGCATTGTTGCTCCCGGGAGGCTTCGGTGCAGCGAAAAACCTGTCTTCTTTTGCTTTCGACGGGCCTGATTGCAAGATACGGCCTGATGTGGAAAAAGCCATCAAAGGGATGCACAGCGCAGGGAAACCCATTGCCGCCTTGTGTATTGCACCAGTATTGCTGGCGAAAGCACTGGGAAATGTTAAACTGACCATCGGTCAGGATAAGGGCACTGCTGAGGCCGTAACGAAAATGGGGGCATCCCACGAGAATAGCGACCATGGCCAGGTGGTCATCGATGAGCAGAACCTTTTATTCACCACCCCTTGCTATATGCTGGATGCCGACATAGCCCGGATCGGCGATGGTGCAGAAAATGTGGTTCGTGCCGTGCTGAAGCATCTCTGAAACCGAATGTGCGCTGATTGTTAAGCCTGAAAAAGGCTTCTGCACATCAGGTATCGGGAGCCTGCCACTGCTTAAAAAAAAGACTAATCCAGTTTTGCAGCTTTTCCGAAGCTGCCGGAGAATACAAGCTCCCCGATTGGTTTTCTTGACCGGGGGGCTTTTTCCATTTTGGCAAAGTCCGCAGGTAAGGTGTCGGGAGCATCCTGGTAGCCGATGGCCATCATCACCAGCGGGGCATGATCTGCGGGGATGGAAAACAATTCTGTGGCCCTGTCCTTGCTGAAGCCGCCCATCTGATGTGCAACAAGCCCTTCATGCTCCAGCTGAAAGGTAATATAGGCCATGCTTTGTCCGACATCATACATGAAGACCGGGTTATCCTTGCCCGTTTTGTCGGATATTTTTTTGCCAACGGCCAAAAGCAGAACAGGTGCATTGCCGGCCCACTTCCGGTTAAAATCCACCATACATTCGTACAACTTGTTCCATGTATCGTCGCCCTTTGTCCCTAATATAAAGCGCCATGGCTGATCATTATGGCTGGAAGGAGCCCATCTGGCCGCCTCAAAAATCCTTTGCAGCTGATCCTTTGCAACCGCCTGGTCGCGAAAAGCCCGCGGACTCCAGCGCTTCTTTAAAACAGGATGAATTTCCAATAAGGTATTTGCAGGTTTTTCCATTAGTTATGCTTTTTTTGGTTAAGATGATCATGCACTTACCATGATGACATCAACAAAAATATAAATATTCAATCAATATAGTTTGTGTATATATAACAATAGGCGAACAGCTTTGTTTACAAAGTGTTTATCTTTGTGGAGCAAATTAAGAAACAGACACATGTTAAATGTTGTTTTTTGAGATGTTTGGAACACAAGCATTTTCTTGCTGATAATCTAATTGTTTAATATATGAATTTTGTTGAAGAACTAAAATGGAGAGGCATGATCCATGACTTCATGCCGGGAACCGGGGAGCAGCTGCAGAAAGAAATGACGACGGCTTACGTGGGCATTGATCCCACCGCCGATTCGCTGCATATTGGGCACCTTGTTTCCATTATGATGCTGAAACATTTACAAAGGGCAGGACACAAACCCATCGCATTGGTAGGTGGTGCCACCGGTATGATTGGCGACCCAAGCGGAAAAAGTGAAGAAAGAAACCTGCTTTCAGAGGAAGAACTCAGGCACAACGAACAGTCTATCAAAAGACAGTTGCTGAAGTTTCTGGATTTTGATGCAGGGCCCAACAGTGCCGAGATCGTGAACAATTACGATTGGATAAGTGGCTTCTCTTTTCTGGGTTTTTTGAGAGAGGTGGGTAAGCACCTGACGGTTAGCTATATGATCGCCAAGGATTCTGTAAAAAACCGGCTGGAAACAGGGCTTTCTTTCACGGAGTTCACCTATCAGCTGGTGCAGGCCTATGATTATTTGTATCTCTACCGGAACAAAAATTGTAAGCTTCAGATGGGGGGCAGTGATCAGTGGGGAAACATTACCACCGGCGCGGAGCTCATTCGCCGGAAGACAGGTGGAGAGGTATATGCTCTTACCTGTCCTTTGATTACCAAGGCTGACGGCACAAAGTTCGGCAAAACAGAACGTGGCAACGTTTGGCTGGACAGCCGGTACACGTCGCCCTATCATTTTTATCAGTTTTGGCTCAATTGTTCCGATGAGGATACGGAAAGATACATCAAGATCTTCACTTTGTTTTCGAAAGAGGAGATAGATGCTTTGATTGCGGAACATAAGGAGGCGCCTCACCGTCGCGCCCTACAGAAAGCCCTGGCAGAAGACATTACTATCAGGGTGCACGGGAAAGAAGCCTATGATACAGTCGTGGAGGCTTCCGGGATACTTTTCGGGCAGTCCACGGCGGAGGCTCTGCATAAATTGCCCGAGGATGTTTTTCTGGCTGTTTTTGACGGTGTTCCTTTGTTTGAGGTCGGGCATGGCGAGGTAGAGCAGGGAATCGAAATGGTGGATTTTCTGTCAGAGAAAACGCAGGTGGCTAAATCAAAAGGGGAGGCCCGCCGTATGCTAAAGGAAGGTAGTATCAGCATCAACAAAACGCGGGTATCAGATACTGACAAAGTGGATGCGAATCAGTTAATTGCCGGGCGCTATCTTGTTGTACAGCGGGGGAAAAAAAACCATTACCTGGTTAGGGTAAAAAGCGGTTAAAAGATTTTGATTGACAGAAAGACATTGACAGTTGCGTTAAAGCAAAAGGCACTGGAGCTGGGTTTTGCTGTTTGTGGCGTGGCCAGGGCCGGTGCACTTGAAAACCACAGGCCATTTGTTGAATCCTGGCTGCAAAAAGGTTTTCATGGCCCAATGCAATATATGGTTCGAAACCAGGAAAAACGAATAGATCCGCGTTTACTTGTCCCCGGGGCAAAATCACTCGTGGTGGTAGCCATGAACTACTATCCTGCACAGCATCAGCCGGAAAAAACAAAATACAAGGTCGCACGCTATGCCTATGGCACAGACTACCATTTCGTTATCCGAAACAGACTGAAAAAGCTTGCAGATTTTTTAACGGAACTGACGGAAGATCACACGTACAGGGTTTTTACCGACTCTGCACCCGTCCTGGAGCGGGCGTGGGCAGAGGAAGCGGGAATCGGGAAAGCCGGCAAAAACACTTGCCTGATCATTCCACACAAGGGCAGTTTTTTCTTTTTGGGTGAAATGATCACCAGTGCAGACCTTGAAGCAGATCAGCCTTTCGGCAAGGACCTGTGCGGATCATGCCTTAAGTGTATGGAGGCTTGTCCAACGGGAGCCATTGTTGGTCCCGGTGTTTTGGATGCTGGTAAATGCATTTCCTGTCTTACCATTGAATTAAAGGAAGAGATACCTGCTCATTTCAGAAACCGGACACAACCCTGGATTTTCGGGTGTGACATTTGCCAGGAGGTTTGTCCCCATAACAGGCACTCCACAGCGCACGACATTCCTGAGCTAAAGCCGCTTGACCCCATTTCTTTCTGGACAAACAAGGAGTGGGAAACAATGACGAAAAACATATTCGTAAAGTGTTTCAAAAAAACACACTCACCGCTTGCCAGGGTGTCGTATGAAAAACTGATGGATAACATCCGTTGTGCAGCTGATGCCGAAAGCAATCACTCCTGAAATGATTATTTACAGGGTCTCAGGCTGTCCAGCAGCAGTTTGGGAACACGTTTCTTACGCTCATCGATGAACTCCTGAAACTCGGCCTCTGAAAAATTGTTCTTATCCATCACCAGCATCTTGATGGCAAAGGGAAACGCGATCAGAGAAAGCATATCGACAAAGAAGTGGGTTGGGTCGGTGCGCCGGATATTCCCTTTTTTGGCTTCGTCGAGGAGTTGTTTTGTAAACTGATCGGTCGCATACAGGCTGCTGATGGCTTTCATTTCCGTGATCCGTTCTCTGCTGCGATGCAAAATGGCCATCACAAATGAAACCAGGAGCGGGTTTTCGGAGAGCATCTCAATATACACCTCCACATATTGCTCAATTTTTTCAAAAAGCTCCAGGTCACTGTTCAGGATGCGGATCAGTTCTTCAGAATTCTTTTTCACCAAAGAGGAGAAAATGGTGTCGAAGAGGTTTTCCTTGCTACGGAAATAATAGTTCATCAAAGCCAGGTTAATCTCTGCTTTGTTAGCAATTTCCCTAACGCTTGTGCGGTCAACTCCTTTTTCCAGGAACAGTTCGGTTGCTGCATCAAAAATTTTTTTCTCGGTATTTCTGCTTCGTGCCATAGTTGTAAAGTTTTTATATTGCAAAGATCATTAGCATTGTGTTGTGACTCGGTTATATGTGTTGAAACCCTTTTTTAACAAGGGTTATCGCGTGTTTTGTCTTTTTTAGGCTTCAGAAATGTTTTGCATCTTATGACTTATAGTACATTGAATATCCGTAATAGTTATCTCGAAAACAGAATCACCACAACACTGCTGTTGCAAAGGTAATGAAATTTTTCGTTTTAAACGACGTTTAAAACGTTTTGTGTTATCTTTACGCACAATTTAAACGCACAACAATGATAGAACGTATATTTCGGCACAAATTGCTGTTGTATAGTCTGCTTACCGGTTTTTTACTGGCGTTGAGCTGGCCGGCAAGAGGGTTTCCCTTTCTCGTTTTCTTTGCTTTTGTACCCCTGTTTTGGGTAGAGGACCGCTTACTTGCGCGAAGGGATGAAAACCGGGCCATTGTTTTCTTGCTGTATGCATGGGCGGCATTTTTTGTGTTTAACTTACTGACAACCTGGTGGATCATGTTTGCCACCGTTCCGGGAATGATTGCGGCGGTTTTATTGAACGCCACTTTTATGGCCATACCTTGGTGGCTCATGCATTTGAGCCGGAGAATCCTTCCCTCGGCACAGGGCCCTTTGCCGGTAATTATATTCTGGATAGCTTTTGAGTTTTTACATGCGCGTTGGGAGCTAAGCTGGAGCTGGTTAGATTTGGGTAATGTGTTTGCCGCTTATCCCGCATGGGTGCAATGGTATTCGGCCACCGGCACCGCCGGCGGGTCCTTGTGGGTGCTGACTGTCAACATTTTGTTGTTTTTCTTTATCAGACAACTCGTGCTGGAAAGGTTTGTCGGGAAGAGGGCAAGGTGGAATGCCATACTGGCGCTGATGGTCTTTGCCGTTCCTTCTGTCATTTCTTTTTACACCTGGATTACGTATGAAGAAGATGCCAGACCGGTATCCATCGTCATTGTGCAACCTGCCGAAGATCCTTATGAGCAGATGCGAAGCAGGGCAGAGCTTGAACAGCATATCAACAACATGATCGATCTTGCAGACAGCCGAATCAGTCCTGCCACGCGATTTGTGATTGCCCCCGAGGGGGCGAACCCCCATGGTATCTGGAAGCACGAAGCAGAACAGCATTACACGATCAGGGCACTGCGTGCACATATAGACGAAAATCCCGGCATTGCCTGGATCATGGGAAGCTTCACTTATGAATTGTTTGATCCGCGGGATGATCTGCCTGTCACTGCAAGGCAGCATCCGGTGACGGGTGATTATTTCAATGCCTACAATTCTGCATTTATGGTTGAAGCCGGCCGGCCGGTGCAATACTATCACAAATCCAAGCTGGTGCCCGGTATAGAAAGGATGCCTTATTTCCGGGTTTTAGGGCCTTTGGGAAGACTCGTTGACCGTTTCGGCGGCATTGCCGGCAGCCTGGGAACGCAAGACACGAGGGATGTTTTTATTTCGGCAGAGCAGAGACGCGTAGCTCCGGCGGTATGCTATGAGTCCATTTATGGTGACTTCATGGCCGGTTACATATTGAACGGGGCCTCCCTGATTTTTATCATCACCAACGACGGATGGTGGCGCGATACACCGGGCTACCGTCAACACCTGCAATATGCACGACTCAGAGCCATCGAAACCCGGCGCAGCGTAGCACGGTCGGCCAGCACCGGTATCTCCGCCTTCATCAACCAGCGTGGTGAGATCATCAAGGAAACCAATTGGTGGGAGCCTGCAGCCATTTCCGCAACCCTCAATGAGAACAACCGCATCACCTTCTATGCACGTACAGGAAACTTCCTGGGAAAAATTTCCCTGTTTGTCAGCGTGTTGTTCCTGTTTTTTATGATATCTCAACGGATCATCAAACGCCGTATCTGACCGGTTTTCGATGATCAGTGATCGATTGCCTTTTCATAACTTTGCGTATCCATCATAAAAGAATTTTTTTTCTTATGATAATACCGCAACCGATGAATAGATTATTAATGGACAATATGGATAGTCTAAAAGCATTGTGTATGAAATACAATGTAAAATCATTATATGCTTTTGGTTCCATTTGCACTGAAGATGTTAACAGGAATAGTGATATTGACTTATTGGTTTCCTTTCAGCCAATGGACTTCGGAGATTATGCCGACACCTGCTTTGAACTTGCTGAAGAGTTTGAAAAAATACTTAATCATCCTGTTGACCTCGTTACAGATAAATCTTTAGGGAATCCATATTTTATTGAATCATTGAATAAGACCAAGACACCAATATATGAAGCTTGATATTAAAAAATATCTTTACGACATTAAAGAATCCATTGATTCCATTGAAAACTATCTTGGAGAGGACAGGGATTTCCAGACATACATTTCCAAACTGTCTCCGAACCCATCAGTCATTTTTCGAATGCAAAAACAGGGAAAAAGTATCTTTTGCGCCTTTCGCGTGTTTTAACTTTTGCGGCCTTAGCGAGGAATAAATTGTGTATAAATCTGCGAAAGGCCCTATTCCATAAGCCTGCTATTAGCTTCTGACATCATGATGGCATGCGGAAATCGGGAGAAAGGTAAACCGGATATTTGCGGAAGAACAGGGATGTGTTTTCTGCGGCCTCCCTCACGGGCCTGAAATCAATATCCAGGGCCTCTTTGATTTTTGTGTTTTTGAAATATCTTTTGATATTAGCGTTGCGGGCGGTTTCTTTGGACAACAGTGGTTTTTGGCCTGTAATAAAGCTGCGCATCCGTTCCAGGCGCCATGCCAGTTCGCTCAAAAAACGTCCGGCACGATAACGGGGAGGTTTAGCACCGGAATAGTAGGCAAAAAGGGAAAAAAGCTCCTGGTAGGAAAGGTCTTCGCTGCTCAGGACAAACCGTTGATTTATGATATCGCTTTCCGTCAGGCTGACCATCACGGAGGCCACATCCCGGGCATCCACAAAACCTGTTACTCCTGAAGTATAGAACTTCATCCCATTCTTTACCGACTGATATAATTGAGCGCTTGATCGTGCAGGATCTCCGGGGCCGATCACAACCGAGGGATTTACGATCACCACAGGCAGACCCTCTTCGGAAGCCCTCCAAACCTCCCTTTCAGAGCCATATTTGCTGATGGCATACCAGGAATTCTTTTTGGATGTTTTCCACACAAGCGACTCATGTATGATGTTGTCTTTCTGGGGCATCCCCAGTGCTGCCACACTGCTGCAATGACAAAACTTCTCAATGTTGCTGTCCAATGCCACATTCACCAGGTTTGCCGTACCCTCCACATTTGCTTTCATCATCATCTGCCTGTCTTCCGGCATAAATGACACCATGGCCGCACAGTGATAAATGTGCCGAATATCCTGCATTGCATCCTTTAGACTGAAAATGTCGTTGAGGTCACCTTCAGCCCACTCTATACTTTCAAATAATTTTTCGCCATCTTCGGGGCTGTACCATTGAAAAAGACGTTTCACCAGGTCCGTGTTGCTGATCTCCCGTTTCAGCGCACGCACCTTCCTGCCTCCCGAAACAAGTTCAAAAAGCAGGTGAGAACCGACCAATCCAGTACCTCCGGTGACAAGTATCATGATACAAATTTATAAAAATTCATACTGAAATATCAGTAAATAAATGAAAACGGGCATATTGTATATAACTTGTCTGAATCTTATTTGGTTCATGAATGTAAGACTTTTATCATGAAGACTTAAGCAGCCCTTGTATTCTTTCCCTTTGCGGGTTTTGCGAATTTTCTCCTTTGCATGCTCTGCGAGGAATAAAAAGTTTCACGCAAAGACCGCAAAATATTCTAAAGTGCGCAAAGAAAAATTGTGGAAATGTGAGAATGGTGGTTTTTGTACAAATAACACGTGAGCGGGTTATTGTGGAAACTATTTGGGAAATTTTGTTTCTTTGTAAGGAAGAAAACCCAAAACCATTATACACATGAAAAAATTTTGTTTCCTTTTTATCGCTATGATGTTGCTTGGTTCGCTGAGCATGAGTGCCGGTGAATTAAAGCCTTTTGACCCCGAAACAATGTGGGAAATGTACCGTGTGGGAAATCCGGTGGTTTCGCCCAACGGTCAATGGTCGGTAGTGCCGGTTACCAAATGGGATGTGGAGAAGAACACTTCCCAGAGCAATTTTCATCTGCTGCATAACCATACCGGAGAAATTCGCCAGATAACCTTCAGCGGCAGAGATAGTGGTCCTGCCTGGAGTCCGGACGGCACAAAGCTGGCATTTGTGTCCAGAAGGCATGACGGGCCCGGTCAAATATATGTTCTTGATCTGGCCGGAGGGGGAGAGGCCCGGAAGATCAGCGACCTGCCCGTAGGCGTGTATGGTCTGCAATGGTTTCCCGACGGACAACGCATCGCCTTTGCGGCGAATATCCTGGCCGAATACGAAGGCGACTGGGAAAAGTTGGGGGAGCTGGAAAGGGCGCGTGCCGAAAGCAAGGTCACGGCCAAAGTGACTGAAAACAATATGTACCGCTATTGGGATCGCTGGCTCACCGACGGACATGTGTCCCGTTTGTTTACCATAGATCTTGACACCAAAGAGGTGACGGATCTGATGCCGCGCAATGGCAACTTTTTTGGTCTGATGGGAGGCGTTTCTTATGATATCTCTCCTGATGGAAATACCATAGCCGTGAGTAAAAACTCTACCCAGCCGCCTTTCGAGCGCACCAATCACGCCATTTTCCTGGTTCCCACCGATGGCAGCGGAACGCTGACCAATATAACACCCGATAACCCTGCCAATGACCTGAACCCTGTTTACAGTCCGGATGGCCGGTATATCCTTTTTGGCCAGCAGTCTATCTATCACTTTTATGCCGACAAGGTGGTGATGACCCTGTATGACACCCGCGACGGTTCTTTTACCAGGCTCACCGATCACATTGACCTGAGTACTGAGCAATGGTTCTGGTCCGACGATGGGGGCACCATCTTTTTCATTGCGGAAGACCGTGCCATGCAGTCCATCTTCAGCATACCTGCGGAAGGGGGCATTCATACGGAAGTCTTCAGGGGTGGCACCAACAGCGGTGCCGGACAGGCCGGTGGTCAGCACCTTGTATTTAACCATCACAACCTTAGTGCCCCACCGGAAATATACAAAGTGGATTTGCGGCGGGGTATGGTTGAACAGATGACCGGCTTCAACGATGATCTGGTTGCCGGCGTGAACTGGGGAAACATTGAAGATGTGACCTACAAGGGGGCCAATAACGCCGATGTACAGATGTTTATCAACTATCCCCCCGATTATGATCCCAATAAAAAATACCCGCTGGTGATGATGATCCATGGCGGGCCTCATGGTATTTTCGGGGATTCTTTCCACTTTCGCTGGAACAGCCAGCTGTTTGCCGCGCCGGGATATATCGCGGCCATGCCCAACTTCCATGGTTCTACCAGTTTCGGGCAGGATTTTGCCATAAGCATTCACGGAAATCACGCTGAACTGCCTTTTCGCGACATCATGAAAGCCGCTGATTACCTCATTGAGCGCGGACTGGTTGATGAAGACAGGATGGCCGCCGCCGGCGGAAGCTACGGTGGCTATATGGTAAGCTGGATAGCCGGCCATACGGATCGTTTTGCTTGTTTGATCAACCATGCGGGAGTCTATGATTTGCACTTGCAGTTTGCCTCCGATTTTTCAGCAAACAGGCAATACCAGTATGGCGGCTCACCATGGGAAAACGCTGAACAGATGAACGCCATCAACCCCTCTCAGTTTGCAAGCAATTTTTCAAGTCCCATGCTGGTGATCCATGGAGAGCTGGACTACCGTGTGCCTGTAGCCCATGCATTTATGGTGTACAACATTTATAAAAACATGGGCCTTGACGCGCGCCTGGTGTATTATCCGGATGAGAATCACTGGATTCTGACACCGCAAAACTCATTATTCTGGTATGAGGAGTTTCACGGCTGGCTGGAACGCTATCTCCGGTGATTATTTAGTGTTTGTCTATAATGTCCGATTTCTGCGTTATGCTTGTTTTGAAAACAGTCATTTGCATTGGCAAACGCCTTGATTTTCAAAACTGCACAAGCCTTGAATCCGAACATTACAGTTCAGATACCTGACTTTATTGACAGACTCTATTTAAGGAGGCAACCATACTGACTGCGCTTGCGGTAGATCAGAAAAACATTCATCAGCACCATGGGCAGTCCCAGCATAAGTGTATTTGCAATGAATACATCATACATCAGGATGTTGACAGATACCGGCAGGATCAGCAGGTAGGCAAGGGGCCGCCTGAAATTGAACAGCAACATGGCAGCAACTACTAATTCAAGAATTTTTACGGCAGTCATGTAGCCGGTTGCTCCAAGCAACGTGAAGTATGCCAGCTCATTGCCTTCCAGTGCGGGCATAGGAAGAAAATCAAAAAAGAAGTTCAGCCCGAATACCAGATAAAGGGCAGCGAATAGGTAAATGATAATATTTTCAAAAAGTTTCATCGGGTCAATTGTTTAAAGGGTCGAATGTTTAGTGGATCGAAAAAGCTATCACTAAATCAACAACAGACCGCTTGTTCTGTTCAAAAATGTCGAAATGTCCGGGCTTGTTCATGACTATAAGCTGGTTCGCTATTTTGCTGGCGCATCCTCGTA
Source organism: Bacteroidia bacterium (assembly GCA_007695305.1). GTDB lineage: Bacteria > Bacteroidota > Bacteroidia > Bacteroidales > UBA7960 > PUPG01. Next base: position 228 of record REEA01000115.1, on the reverse strand, counting down.
TCCTCGCATCCTCGTTTCTTTAGCGCCCATAATAATCCCCCTGTGTGTCAAAAAGCCTGTCATGGGCGTTTCATGGCTATGTTTTTTTGAAAAACGTGTGACAAGTTTTTTTAAAAAATATTGCAGAATTAAAAAAAGGTTTTACCTTTGCAGCCTCAAATGCCAAAAGGCTACGGGCGCTTAGCTCAGTTGGTTCAGAGCACCTGCCTTACAAGCAGGGGGTCACTA
>REEA01000010.1 GCA_007695305.1 Bacteroidia bacterium | reverse complement strand
AAAAGACCCGCCGCTGTTGCCGACGGGTCCAAAAACCCTCTTGAGAGAATTGAAGCGATGTTCGTGTTTTATGGAAACAATATCGTTGCTAATTATTTTGCTTTTTGAGAAATTTTATCCAGGTCAAAGGGGAGTTCTTCCTCTACTTCAGGCTTCATTAATTCACTCAGGTCAAATACCCTGTAAATGTTTTCTTTCCTGATGTTTTCAACCTTGCTTGCCACTGCATTTGGAATTGGTTCTGCTGCTTCCTCCGGCATGATTGGCTGTATCAGCATCTGACCAAGAGCACTCCGGAAGGTAAGAGTGGTTTCATTCGGGTTTGCCATTGTGGCTGTGATGCTGAAGATGATGGCTGCTGCGGTGATGATCATTTTTGCTTTCATGACGTTTGGTTTTTTATGTTTGTTATTTTTTTGGTTTCTTTTTGTCTTCACTTAAAAGAATATCCAACTTTGTGCCATAATGCATATGTAATTAAAAAACAGGATATTAAATATGTAGGGTATTGGGATTCAAACCACAAAATGTGTTCGATAGCGTACACACTATTTGCATAAGCGTACGCTTTATGGGTGCGGTGAGAATTTTTATACAGATGTGATCAGGGAGTTAATCCGGCGGGCAGCATTGCGTCCACTTCCATCGAATAACCTTTTTCCGCTGATACGTCCGATGTAGCGCTCCGAACCGTCATAGTATCTGCTTGAAGCAACCCTGCCAATATATTTTCCACGGCAGTCTTTTATGCTTTGTGCATAGATCTCCGGCAGTGTGATCAGAAGGAGTAAAAGCGAAAACAATATGGTTTATATGGATGGCATTTTTGAATCTTAGTCAAAAAATCCAACATTTTGGAAGTCCATGGTAAAAGCATTGCAACCGGGACAGAGATTATCTTTGTGCTTTAAATAAACACCTCCCCATTGATGTGTTTGGCCTTCATCCGGTTCACCCTGATACATCTCAGGATCGTTGTAGAATTTGATGTCGTCCGGAAGTCTGTCTTTGTTGAAATAGTTTTCAGTGGTAAACTCGCCGGTTGCTGTATTGATTGCAGGCACGGAACAATTTGTCTGGAAGTCCGTCATCCCTCCTCCAAAACCAAATTCCTTGCTGAACTTGCATTGCTTGCAGGATGCTTTAAGTATTGATCCCATGTCTGGTTTTTATCAAATGTATAAAAAATATTGAACAATTATTGCCTCTTGTAAACGGTAAGTTATAATGTACATTTTTCCATTTTTAGCGTCGTTCAAATATAAAGAACAAAATCCACATTCATTATTGTTGTAAAATCACTTTTCGCAAGATGGAAGTTCCGTAAACCAAATTACCACTTAACATAACTTATTGACCATTAGCTGTTTTTCTTTTGAAAAAGATAATTCCAGTGTGTATATTTGTAAAATAAAACAATCCGCACATGGTGTCAGAAGAAGATAATACGCATGAAGCCGGTGAACCCATCGGCAACTACAGGCCACAAGAACCACTGAACTTTGAAAGCGTATGGCGATTGTTCCAGGAAACAGATAAGATGTTCAAGGAAACCGATGAAAAATTTAAGGAAACGAGTGAAAGGTTCAAGGAAACGGATAAAAAATTCAAGGAAACAGACAAGAAATTCAAGGAAACAGACAAAAAAATGCAGGAAACAGATCGATTGATCGATCGGCTTTCAAAAATTACCAGCGGATTGGGCATCAATATCGGCGAGGTAACGGAAGATTATTTCTACCATGCCCTGGAAAACATGACGGAGCTTGCCGGCCTCGAAATTCAAAGGGTGGAAAGCATAAAAAGACATGTAAAAGGCCTGCAAGGACAATTTGACGCGGTTTTGTTCTGTGAAAACAATACCATCATCATCGTGGAAATAAAACACAAATTACACCCGGACGATGTCGGCCGGTTTCACCTCAAAACCATTCCCTTGTTCAGGCAACTATACCCCGAATACGCCGGCGAAAAAATTCTGGGTGCCGTGGCCGGTATGACCATCGATGAATCAGCCGGAGCAAAAGCCCTCGAGCTGGGCCTTCTGATCTTAACCCAATCGGAACAGAAAATCCGTGTGCTCAACCCGGCCGGCTTTCAGCCGAAGGAGTTCTAATGATAAGGTGCAATGAGAAGCACTTGTAAACCGGTGAACACAAAGCATGGCTTGTGTTTACATGCCCGCTGTTTCATTTTCTGACTATATCATAATCAACAACGTGTACCTGTGTCGAGCCTTTTAGCAGATCTGTTTATGTCAAAACCGAGCTTGCACTCAGAGCATCGCGACGATGCGCAGCGGTGCACCGCTGCCGCCTTTGATCTTCATGGGCAGGGCAATAATGAAACTGCCCGACTCCGGCAACTTGTCAAGATTGGCCACATTTTCGCAAATGCTTATCTCGGCAGCACACAAAATGCGGTGTGCTTTAAAATAAACCGACTGACCACGATCGATGCTGGGAGTGTCAATGCCAATAAGATGAATATTCCTGTTGTCAACAAGCCATTGAGCCGCTTCCGGACCTAATCCCGGAAAACGAAGGTGGGCCACAGCCTCATCGCCTTGCAGACTTGTCCCGGTATATGCCAGAGGATCAGGCCAAAACTGCCCGTAACCGGTTCGTAACAAAATAATGGAGCCATCCGGGATTTGGCCGTGACTGTCTTCCCACGCCAAAAAATCGGCTACCGACACCAGGTAATCACGATCCTCCAAAGCCTTTTCGGAAACATCCACAACAACACCGGGACCCATCAGTTGCTCCAAGGGGATCTGCTCCACGGTAGGACTACCGGGATGACCGAAATGCAGTGGCGCATCAAAGTGGGTACCACCATGTTCCTCTGCCGAATAAATAAAAGAAGCATAAAAGTATCCCTTGTCCGTGAGGCCGTAAAATACGGTGTCCTTGCTAAAGGGCTTGTTGGTGGGCCAATAAATGGTGTTCTCCTCGAAACTGTGGGTGAGGTCAATCCAGCGTGCATCCACCAATGTTTGCAAGGTATCGGTTCGGCTACAGGCGAGGCCTGTAATCACAAGGACTGCAATAATGATTCGTTTCATCTGTTTATAATTTTGTAACTATTTTTTTTCATCTTTGCGATTGTATTTAAGCTTCAAGGCGAATTTGTTGCCAATCTCATACTGCACCAGCTGCATACTAAATACTGCTTACTTCCTACTTCTTACTC
>REEA01000150.1 GCA_007695305.1 Bacteroidia bacterium | reverse complement strand
AAGTCCCTTAAGTCGCTAAAGTCCCAGCTCCCAGCTCCCATGGTGCACATGAAAAAGTTAGATAAAAAGAGTTACATCCATTTTCTCTTTCTGAAATAATACAACATCCCTAAAAACACGAAAAGCATAAAACCCATAACAGCCGGATAAGCCCATGGCCAGGCAAGTTCCGGCATATATTCAAAGTTCATCCCATAAATCCCCACAATAAATGTCAATGGAATAAACAGTGTGGCTACAATGGTAAGAACCTTCATCACCTGGTTGGTCCTGTTGCCAATATTCGACAAATAAATATCCATCAGGCCGGCATTGATTTCCCTCAAAAGTTCAACGTTATCAATAATTTGGATATTGTGGTCATAAACATCGCGGATAAACAAACGCGTGGATTTCTCCAGCAGCGATGATTCTGATTTCTCAAATTGGTTGACCATTTCCCGCAATGGCCAGGCAGCGCGACGAACATTAAGCAGGGTACGCTTGACGTCATGAATGGCAGAAACAGCTTCCTGGCCAGGATTAACCAGAACAACCTCTTCGATTTCGTCAATATTGTCACTAATCTGTTCCAGGATGGCAAAAAACTGATCAACAATGATGTCCAGCAAGGCATAAGCCAGGTAATCCGATTGCATTTTTCTGATCCTTCCTTTCCCCTGGCGAATCCTTTCACGCAAAGGATCAAAAACATCTCCGGGTGCCTCCTGGAAGGTGATCAGGAAGCCCTTGCCAAAAATCAGGCTTATTTGTTCCCAAGTTATTGTCCGGTCATCCTTCTGGATGGTGAACATTTTCATGGGAAGAAATAAAAAATGCCCGTGATCCTCAAATTTCGGTCTTTGGTCTGTGTTTAGTATATCTTCAAGAACAAGGTTGTGGATGTTGAAATGTCCACCTATTTTGCGCAGGAGGTCCGTGTCGTGCAAGCCATCAATGTTGACCCACACAATGCTTTCAGGCCTTAAAGGCTGTTGAGCAAATGCTTCAAAAGTGTCAAATTCTTTTTCAGAAAAATATTCTGCATCATATTCAATTACGCTGAGGCGAACTGTTTCAGCCTTTCTCTCACCTATATGCATCAGGGTGCCGGCAGGAAGCCCCGTTTTTCGTGATCGCTTCATAAGAAATGATTTCATTCCACTTTGCAAAATGAGGTTGCAGCTAATTTTTCGGATCATTTTTGCAACATCATTTTGGTTTGGTGATAAACATAATTATACAATCTGCAAGCATACCCGGCGCGCACCAAAACACTACGAATCCTGTATATGGCATTCTTCCAAAAATAATAAAATTTTTGCAAGCAGAGATCTCCCCTTTCGTGACACCCGGGACTATATTCCATTTTTTTTTATACTTTTAGACCCAAATTCATTATTTACCAGACTATTTGTAACATGCAAAAACGACTATTATATCCGGCCATTATCGGATTATTATTTTTGATGGGATGTTCAACCATCAGGCCCACTGCAGAAAAAGAACCTGCGCAGCAGAGACCTTCCAAAACCAATTATGAAAAACTGTTTGACGGAGCAGACTTCGTGGAAGTAGGCTTGTTCACTGTATTGCAGAAGGATGACAAGCTGTTTTTTGAGATTCCACTGGCGGAGACAAACCGTGACATGCTGCTTGTCAGCCGGGCCGCCGCGGCACAAGCCGGCACCGGTTACGGCGGTCAACGTGTGAACAACCAGGTAGTGCGCTGGGAACACCTTCGCGACCGCATCCTGTTCCGCTCAGTGATGCATGACATCACAGCCGATTCGGCCAGCAATATTTTCCGGGGTGTACAAACATCTTCTTTTGCCCCGATCCTGGGCTCATTCAGGATTGAAGCATACAATGCCGACTCCACCGCTGTAGTGGTGGATGTTACCAGGCTGTATGTCAGTGATGTGCCCGAAATGCATCCCGGAAGACGTTACCAGGCACGCCGCCTGGACAATGACCGTAGCTTCCTTGACGGCGCCCGCGCTTTTCCCGAAAATGTGGAGGTGAGCAGCGTATTAACCTTTCTGGCTGATCAGGTTCCCGGTCGCAGAAACCTGAATACGATTTCGGTGAAGATGAACCACTCCATGATGCGGCTGCCCGATCGGCCCATGATGCCAAGACTGCATGACTACCGTGTGGGCTATTTTTCTGTTACGACTACTGATTTCAGCATTGAAACTCACCGCGCTGAACCCCTGAGGATGATCACCCGCTGGCGTCTTGAAAGACAGGATTCTGAAGCAGAACTGTCCGATCCGGTCAAACCCATAACCTTCTATGTGGATTATGCCACACCAGAATGGCTCATTCCCTATGTAAAGCAGGGAATTGAAGACTGGCAGCCCGCCTTCGAGCAGGCCGGTTTCACCAATGCCATCATCGCCAAACTGGCACCCACCCCCGAGGAAGACCCCGACTGGAGTCCGCTGGATATCCGATATCCCACGGTCCGCTGGTATCCCTCACGCACCATGAATGCATACGGTCCACATGTGCATGATCCCCGCAGCGGTGAGATCATCACTTCATCCATAGGCATGTATCACAATGTGATGAACCTCCTTCGCAACTGGTATTTTGTCCAATGCGCTGCAGCCGACCAACGGGCACAAAACCTCCCATTGCCCAACGACCTCATGGGTGAGCTGGTAAGGTATGTGGTGGCACATGAAGTAGGACATGCCATCGGCCTGCCCCACAATATGAAAGCCAGCGGCACTGTGCCCACGGACAGCCTTCGCAGCCGAACCTTCACCGAAAAATACGGCACCACACCTTCCATTATGGATTATGCACGTATGAACTATGTGGCACAGCCCGGTGACGATGCCTTTATGCTGCCCATAGTATCCATTTATGACAAGTTTTCCATCGAATGGGGTTACAAACCTTTCCCCGAGGCCAGCACACCACAGGAGGAGCGACCATTCCTTAACGAAATAGCCGCCAGGCAGATTGACGAACCCATGTTACGATTCGGTGACCTGTCGGTCATTGACCCAACACAACAACGCGAAGCACTGGGTGATAACCATGTAAAAAGCAGTGGTTACGGCATTGCCAATCTAATGCGCATCATGGAGTTCATCGTTGATGCAGCCGGCGAGGAAGGTGAAGATTACAGCACCCTGCGCGAATTATACAACAATGTTGTCCAGCAACACAACCGCTATCTTGGGCACGTGGTTACCTGGGTTGGCGGTGTCATCAGTCACCGGAAAGTCTATGGACAGGATGGAGTAATTCACACGCCGGTAGAAAGGCAGCGTCAGCAGGAAGCCATCGGGTTCCTCACAGAGCATGGCTTTGCCACACCTGAATACCTGCTTCGACAGGATGTATTACGTCTGCTGGAGCCTGCCGGCGCATCCGACCGCATCATGGCAGGACAACGGATGATGCTGAACCAACTGTTGAGCGACGCCCGAATCAAACGGATGGCAGAAATCCAGCAAAGCCATGGAGAGGAGATGGATGTTTATCCGGTTGACCAGATGCTCAGCGATGTGCGTCAGGGTGTGTGGAGCGAACTGGACAGCGCCCGGCCAAATATCGACCTGTACCGGCGCAACCTGCAACGCGCATGGGTTGACATTCTGAAAGCAAGGCTCGAGAGCAATAACCTGAGCGGAGAAACACGTGCCCATCTTCGTGGCAACCTGCGCACGGTAAAAACGCAAATCGAACGCCGCGTGGACAGATCGGCCACCAATACCACGCGGATGCACCTGGAAGACATGCTCGATGAGATCAATGATATCCTCGATGCCTGATCGTTGACGTCGTTTTTGTCAAAAGGCATTACTTGGTATTTGCTTTTATTCGGGAAAAAACTGCATACCCATTTAATGGCAAAAAAAGTCCGCTTTCTGTTGGGCTTATACTGCCATTGATAAAAAAATTTGTATATTCGAATGTAAATTACAAGACATACCGGTCTTTGATGCCAAAAATCCTTTCCTAAGCAGGTCATTCCCGAAGGTTTTGTCTTCAAAAAAAATATTATGAAATCAAACATGCTGCAAATTAGTTCATATCTTCTTGTCATATTGTTATTTGTAATGAACCAGGAGGCCAGGTCACAAACCATTGTCATCAACGAAATCATGGCATCCAACGCATGGACCATTGCCGATGAGGATGGCGATTATGAAGACTGGATCGAATTATACAATTACGGACAGGAAACCATCAACCTGCAAGGATATGGTCTTTCTGACAATTATGGCAACCCTTTCAAATGGGTTTTCCCGGAAGTTACTATCGGCCCCGGGGAGTTTTTATTGGTTTGGGCCTCCGGTAAAGACAGAAGTCCTGCCGAAGGAGAACTAAGCAGTGGCCTCGTGCGGGAGGTATATACGGGCATTCCTGGCTGGTCGGTGAATGATCTGATCAACCATCCAAGCTATCCGGACCATCCTAGTTCAACAAATATTGTCAGGCATCTTTTCGAAGCTCCCATAAATATCGGTGATCATTACGGTCAGCGAATCATGGGATGGATCAAAGCACCGGTGAGCGGGCTCTATACTTTCTGGATTTCCAGCGACGACAACAGCCGGCTGTACCTCAGCACTTCTGATGACCCCGACAACGTGGTGATGATCGCCCATGTTCCCGGTTGGACCAATCCGAGGGAGTGGAACAAATATTCGCAGCAGCAATCTGCTCCGGTGATGCTGCAGGCCGGTCAGTATTATTTTGTAAAAGCCCTGATGAAAGAACATGAAGGAGGCGATAACCTTGCGGTCGGCTGGCAACTGCCTGACGGTACGATGCAAAGGCCCATTGCAGGCGAACATTTGTATAACGACAGGGGTGCACTGCATACCAATTTCAGGATCAGCTCTGCCGGTGAAGAAGTATTGATCACGGCTCCATCCGGGGTGATGCTTGATGAGATTCCGCCAACCACCATCCCCACAGATATATCTTATGGCAGATCGCCCGACGGTACAGGTGATTTATTTTACTTTGGTGAACCCACTCCCGGTGAAAGCAATACAAGCCAAACCTTTTCCGAACTGCTTGATCCTCCTGAATTTTCCGCACCCGGCGGTTTTTATGCATCGGGCTTCGACCTCACGATCACACACCACGACCCGGAAGTCACCATTGTTTATACCCTCGATGGATCGGAACCGGATATAAACAACCTGTCAGGCACCAGCTACCAATACAAAAACAGCTACCCCCAAAACCCCTGGAACCCTGCCGGTCCTTTCCTGACAAACACCTTTCAGTCGCATCTGTATTCTGAACCCATTGCCATCACCGATCGATCGGCGGAGCCCGATAAACTGTCGCAAATCTCGTCCACATGGCATTTTAATCCGCAGTATTTTCCCCAGTCACCGGTACAAAAAGGAGTTCCCGTGCGTGCAATCGCAGTGAAAGAGGATGCTTTGCCGGCAAGGGCAGTGAGCAACACCTATTTCATTTTCCCGTCAGGACGCAACCAATACAGCCTTCCTGTGGTATCCATCAATATCAGTGAAAATCATTTTTATGATTATGATGACGGAATCTACGTGGCTGGTGTTATATTTGATGATTGGCGGGCAGGCAATGACTGGGCCATTGCCAACGGAGGATCCCCCGCAAATTACTGGCAAAGGGGTGTCGAATGGGAGTATCCGGCGCATATGGAAATATTTCCGCAGGAAACAGATCACGCAGAGCTTATTCAAAACATTGGCGTAAGAATACACGGAGGCTGGTCACGTTCTTTCTCAAAAAAATCATTGAGGCTCTACGCCCGGAACCGTTATGGTGAACAGTATTTCAATTACCCGTTTTTCCCGGGAAACCCTTATGAAAGCTTTAACAGGCTGATGCTCCGCAATTCGGGCAATGATGCCGACAATACCCTTTTCAGGGATGCAGCCATACAAAGAATTGTTGGGAAGTTGAATTTTGACACCCAGGATTATCTGCCTGTGATCATTTTCATCAACGGCGAATATTGGGGTATCCATAATTTCAGAGAGAGATATGATAAACATTACCTGGCAAGGGTGTATGGTGTGGATGCAGAAAACATTGACTTACTTGATGGGAATGCATCGGTAAAAGAAGGTGATCCGGAGCATTACAATACCATGATCAGCTATTTAGCCAATAACAACATCAGCCAGCCGGAGCATTATGCCCACATCAAAACCATGATGGATGTATCCAACTTTGCCGACTACAACATTGCGCAAATTTACGCAAGGAATACCGACTGGCCGGGCAACAACATGGACTATTGGCGCTTGCGCACAGAGGAATACATGCCCAATGCGCCTCACGGCCATGATGGTCGCTGGCGCTGGTTGATGTATGATACAGATTTTGGATTTGGTTTAACCGGTGGCGGAAGCTCGTACGCCCATAACACACTTGCATTTGCCACTGACCCGAACGGACCGGGCTGGCCCAATCCACCATGGTCAACCTTTGTGCTCCGCAGATTGCTCACAAATCCAGGTTTTACAACAGCGTTTATCAACCGTTTTGCAGACCTGCTCAACACCCATTTTCAGCCTTCGCGGGTTGTTGGAATCATCCAGGAGATGAGGCAGGTTATTGAACCCGAAATACCTGAAAACATTCACCGTTGGAGTGCTCCGGGAAGTTTGGCCGGATGGCACGGAAATGTGAATACCATGATCAACTTTGCCAATCAGCGACCTCACCATCAGCGCTTCCATATCCGTCAGTACTTTGGCATCTCCTCCGAAGTAAATATCACCCTTGATGTTGATCATCCCGAACACGGCTATATCCGCATCAATACCATACATATTAACAACGAAACACCGGGAGTTCCAGATAATACCTATCCCTGGACGGGTATATATTTTCACGGTATACCCATTGAGATAAAAGCCATTGCTTCACCGGGCTTTCAGTTCAGCCACTGGGAAGGCAGTATCAGCAGCGGGGAAACCGTCCTGTATATTACGCCGGAGAGCAACCTCAACCTCAAAGCGCACTTTGTTGAATCAGACCTCTCTGATCCTGAAATTATCCATTACTGGCATTTCAACAACCTGCCCTCAGAAACACTTTCCTTTGTCAATACTGACTATACGGCCGACGGGGTTGAGATCGGAACCATAACCTACCCGGGTACCGGTGCAGGTTACATGGACCGCAGGACACACCGGGAGGATGATCCCGTATCCAATCTGAACCTTCTTCTGGATCAGCAACCTGACCAGGGAGCCGTGCTTAGGGCCAGAAATCCATCCGATACCAGGGAACTGATCTTTCACATCCCGACGACAATGCACGATCACATCAGCGTGGTTTTTGCAACAACCCGGACAAACAACGGTGCTACGGAGCAGGCTTTCTATTTTTCGGGTGATGAAGGTATTACCTGGCAACCGGCAGGGCAGGCATCAATCACACCGCTACTCCCTGACTGGGAACTGAAAACATTCGACCTGTCTGATCATCCGGAAGCAAACAACAACCCTGAATTGCGATTCAGGATATTGTTTGGCGGAGAAAATGCTGATGGATCATCAGGAAATAACCGTTTCGACAATGTTAGTGTGCACGGGACAGCCATGGAAGAAGCACTGCGGGAATGGCAACCCGGTGAGGACGGCTCTGACAGCTCTACCGGCATCGGATTGAAGGTCTTCCCAAATCCCGCCACAGATAAGCTGTTTGTCAGGTTTCATACCACCGGTCCGGCAAAGCTTTCGTTGATCAGCTTGCACGGACAGGTGGTCCAAACCCGTGCGGTAACAACACCCGGAAGTCATGAAATTATCCTGCAAACAGGGAGCCTCCCGCAGGGTGTTTATCTGTTGAGACTGGATCATGCAAACGATACGATTATTGAAAGGATTATTTTGCAATAATTCAATATTGCAACACCAGGGAATGGTATTTATGTTTGATCCATAAATGTCATTATCTTTGATCCGTTGAATTCCAAGTTCTCCGATATGCTTTCCAAAAAAGCCCAATATGCCATTTATGCCCTTATAAACCTGGCTCGCAAGTATAACCAGGGCCCGGTGCTTATTAAAAATATTGCAAAAGAGGAAAAAATTCCCAGGAAGTTCCTGGAATCCATATTGATTGAACTGAAAAACCTGGGCCTTGTAAACAGCAAAAAAGGAAAGGGAGGTGGATATTATCTCATCCAGCATCCCGGGGATATCAACATGATGTTCATTACCAGGAGTTTTAACGGAGCACTGGGACTGATCCCCTGTGCCTGCATTATTTCTTATGAAAGCTGCGCACATTGTAAGGATGAAAGTGTTTGTTCCATAAAAAAGGTTTTTCGCGACTTAAGAGACATAACTGCCGATTATCTCGAAAAAGTAAGCCTGGAGAAATTATTGGAAATGGAAGCATCACTAAAGCGTAATCCTGGCAGAACTATACCACTTCAAGAACCTGGTAGTCAGGAATAATCAGAAATCTTCGCATTTATTTTCATTTAGCTGTTGTTTTTGATGTATTTGTGTTTTATATTTACAAAAAATATAGTCTATTTGTTCTATAGACTATAGGTAGGAAAGAAAAGCATAAAACATATGAAACGCCCATGACAGGATTTTTTGACACACAGGGGGGTGATTATAAGAGCTGGGATATGGGGGGAGATGGGACTTAAGGGGCTTGAGAGACTTAAGGGACTTGAGGATTTTTAGGAGGTAAAAGTAGGTAGTAGATAGTAGGCAGCAGTCAGGGGGTTGGGCCTAAGATACATTTTCACATTTCGACATTTTGACATTTTGACAAATTATAAACACATGCAAACAAGATTATTTCAGTATCTGGTCCTTATTGTTTTCATTGCACCATTGCTTGTTTCCTGCGCCGGCGACAGGGGATCAGGTTTTGATGAAGAAGGCAATTTATATGGACGTATCAGCATTTCAGGTGCATGGGCAATGTATCCGCTTACGGTGCTATGGGCTGAAGAGTTTCGCAAGGAGCATCCCAAAGTACAAATTGATATCTCTGCAGGTGGAGCAGGCAAAGGAATGGCAGATGCCCTCGGAAACATGGTAGATATTGCCATGGTATCAAGGGCCGTTACGCAGGTTGAAGTAGATCGTGGGGCCTGGTATATCGGCGTAGCCAAAGATGCGGTATTGCCAACTTTCAATACAGACAATCCGCACAAAACCCGGATTTTACAACAAGGTCTTACCAGGGCGCAGTTTCAGGAAATCTTCCTTGTTGAAGGCCGCAAAACATGGGAATCATTTCTTGGTGTTTCGGGCAACACGGTTATCAACCTCTATACCCGCTCAGATGCCTGTGGTGCTGCCGAAATGTGGGCTCACTACCTGGGCAAAAATCAGGAAGACCTTAAAGGCATCGGTGTATTTGGTGATCCGGGAATTGCAGATGTGGTAAGAAATGATCGCCTGGGCATGGGCTATAATAACATCGCTTTTGCTTACGACATCAGAACCCGAAAACCATTTCCCGGATTAGGAATCATCCCCATTGATTTGAATGGTAACGGAAAAATTGATCCTGAAGAGGACTTTTACGGGAGTTTGGATCAATTGATAGAAGCGATTGCTGCAGGACGATATCCATCGCCACCGGCAAGGGAGCTCTATTTCGTATCAAAAGGAATCCCGGAAAATATCGCAGCTGTCGCATTTCTCCACTGGATACTGGTGCATGGTCAAAAATTTGTAAATGAAGCCGGTTATGTGGGATTACCGCCAGAAATCATCAACAGTAATTTAATCAAATTACCTGATCCTCCGGACGTATAAGGCCGGTTTTCATCACCTATAGATATATGCCATGGCCTTGTGCATGAACTATAAAACCAGGAAATTAAAGGATCAGCTGGTTAGCCTATGGATCAGGTTCATGGTATTGCTTGTGGTGGCCTTGCCTTTGATCATCGCGTTCAGCCTGTTGTACAAATCATGGTTGATTCTGGGACACAGCAGCCTGTCTGAGCTGCTGTTCTCATCAGTGTGGCGACCGCTGGCAGGCGAGTTTGGATTCTTCCCATTTATCGTCAGTTCGGTGTGGGTAACCTTTATCGGACTTATTCTGACTACCCCCATCTGCCTGTTTTCAGCCATTTTTCTTACCTATTACGGATCAAGGCATTTGTTGCGCTTCATGCAACCGGTTATTGATATCCTCGCAGGTATTCCTTCGGTTATTTATGGCGTTTGGGGCATCCTGGTGATCGTACCGGCTATAGGCAAATACCTGGCTCCCATGTTTGGCTATGAAAGCTCAGGATTCAGCATCATGGCAGGTGGTATTGTACTGTCCGTAATGCTTATCCCTTTTATTTTGAATATCCTGATTGAAATATTCAGAACGGTTCACCAGGACCTTTTCGATGCATCTCTTTCACTGGGGGCCTCAAAATGGCAAACCATCAAACACGTAGTGTTGCGTAAATCATTTGCAGGGATCGTATCTGCATTCGGACTGGGTCTTTCGAGGGCTTTTGGCGAAACAATCGCCGTATTGATGGTGGTAGGCAATGTGGTTGGTGTTCCGGAAAACCTTTTTCAGCCGGGATATCCCCTTCCAGCATTAATTGCAAACAATTACGGTGAAATGTTGTCCATTCCTATGTTCGATTCGGCCCTCATGTTTGCAGCCCTTCTGCTTATGGTGGTCGTAGTCGTTTTTAATATTATTTCGCGCAGAACCATTATTTACCTTGAGAGCAAACATTAAAGGCAGCAACAATGTGGTGGCGTAAACTGGAAGAAAAAATTATATACCTGTTGATGGTAATCAGTGTGGCTTCGCTGGTGATCCTTCTTTTAGCTGTACTGACGAGCATTTTTGTAAAGGGTGCGCCCTATCTCAGCTGGGAAATGGTAAGCCAAACCCCAAAAGGAGGATATTATTTCGGAAGGGAGGGAGGTGTGCTCAATGCCATAGTGGGTTCTCTTTACCTCTCATTGGGAGCAATACTGTTATCACTTGCCTTCAGCCTGCCATTATCTCTTGCCATGAACATCCACTTGCGCGCCAGGCCGAAAATTGTGAACAGAATACGCTTTGTGCTGGATATCCTTTGGGGAATACCCTCAATTGTTTACGGTGCCTTTGGTTTTACACTCATGATCTATCTTGGAATCAAGGCCAGTCTGCTGGCAGGGATCATTACGGTTGGTATCTTCATTATGCCAATAATGGTAAGGGGCATGGATGAAGTAATGAAAAATGTACCGGTAAGCCTCATTGAATCTGCATTTTCACTGGGAAGCACACGCATGGAAGTGGCATTCAAAGTGATGGTGCGCCAGACCATTCCCGGTATCGCAACAGCAATATTGCTGGCATTTGGAAGGGGTATTGGTGATGTGGCATCGGTGCTTTTTACAACAGGGTACACCGACAACGTGCCCACTTCCTTAACCCAGCAAACAGCTACCCTTCCGCTTGCCGTCTTTTTCCAGCTTGGATCACCCATACCGGAAGTGCAAAACAGGGCATATGCATCTGCCCTCATCCTTACTGTGATCATTCTTGTTATCAGCATAGCAGTCCGTTTCTTAAGCAACAAATATTACAGTAATCGTCATTGAACATGGAAGACACCAAAATATCCATACAGAACCTGAACCTGTGGTTTGGCAAGCTAAAGATTCTGAACGAAATCAACATAGAGATTCCAGAGAAGAAGGTCACAGTGATTCTCGGGCCATCGGGTTGCGGCAAAACCACCCTCATGAGAACCATGAACCGACTTGTTGATCTCCAGGGGAATGCAAAGATAAGTGGTAAGATCATGCTTGACGGTGAAGACATTTTGAACACGAAACGCGATATTACCCTGGTAAGACAAAAAATGGGTTTGCTGTCGCAAAGACCCACAACCCTTCCCATGAGCATTTTTAACAACGTTGCCTATGGTTTAAGGCTAAAAGGGATCAGGGGCAGAAAGAAATTATGGCCACACGTTGAAAAACATCTCATCGAGGCCAATTTGTGGGATGAGGTCAAAGACCGGCTCAATGATCCTGCTTCACGACTAAGCATTGGTCAGCAACAACGTTTGTGCCTGGCACGGGGACTTGCAGTGAGCCCTGAGATCATTCTGGCAGATGAACCAACCTCTTCTTTAGATCCCATTTCAGCATCGGTGATTGAAAACCAGTTCTTTAAATTGAAAGAAAACTATACCATCGTACTCGTAACCCATATCATGCGCCAGGCAAAGCGCATCGCTGATTACGTTGTATTCATGTACCTCGGGGATGTGATTGAGCAGGCACCTGTAGATGAGTTTTTTAACAATCCGCAGCATAAAATGACCCGGGAATACCTGCGTGGGGCATTTTATTAGCAGGCAATATTGAAAGTAAGATCCGCAGTTCCTACGTTGGAAACATTGATTTCTGCTTCAGCCTGACCGCCATGGGCAACCACCTGCTCAATTTCAGAAGGATTAACTACCATTTGCGGGAGCAAAACCTCGGCTGCCTGTTTGCGAAAAATATTTCCCTGCGATGTACAGGCAATCAGATTACCATTGGAGAGAAGTTGAATTTGACAGATGGCCCAAATAGATGTTGACCCATGCTGTTCCTTTTTCATATAAGAAATCACATCAGGGGAAAACCAGAGGACAGGCTCCACGGATTCCCTCGTCCGTCCCGAAAGACCTGCAAAAAAATCCCAAATATGCACTTTAGCACAATATTTGCTGTGAAAAAAATGCAACCATGGTGGATCAAGCAATATGTTTTCAGAAGCTTATCCACAAAACCTCAATTATGAATTCTTTAAACCAACAACCATGAAAACAAGATTTTTTACACTGATGTGCCTTCTGGGCATGTGCTTTTCCTCGGCAGCGCAGTGGAGCAAACAGGGACTGCACCACTTAAGCATTTACGAATTGAAGCATAGAGACGATACGTTATATGCATGCACCAATGATGGTATATATACCCGGCACGCATTTCAGCCTGGCGATCCGTGGCAAGCATTCGGACTGCAAGGGAAAAGCGTATCCGACCTGTTCTTTGGAGCAGATAACCGATTGCTGGCCCACGTGATCAGCAAGAACCCATGGCAATCTACCATCTATATAACCAACAACGACGGTTTTGAAGTACTTGCCGTCAAAGATGAATACTACCACAGCGCTCCCTTTTTCCGGATGCTGGCAACCGAAAATACCTTTGATACCATTTTCAACCTGTCGGCCAACCGAAAAACATACGACGGAGGTAATACCTGGCATGAACTGTTCGACTTCATGTCTATTTTTCGCTTTGTTCATATCGATCACCAAATACCAGGGAAGATATGGATAGGCGGCGAATCAATGATTTTCTCCCCCATTCTGCTGTTTTCTCAGGACCATGGAAACAGTTTTGAAAGCCTTCCGCTGCATTTCAACTTTTTTGCCGGCGACAACTGCACCCACTGGATCATACGCAATGACAACATTTGGTTTGTTGCCGGTGAAGGGGTAATCGGCAAAAGCAAAGACCATGGCCAAAGCTGGGAGCAAGTGCTCAATGTATGGGAAGATCCCGAGAAAGCGTTGTACTTCTACGACATTGCCTTCAGTCCGCTCGACAGCAACATTATTTACACCACCGGAGGCACATATTCGGAGATTGCAGACGCACGCCTCAACATCATCTATTCAATGGACATGGGTGAATCATGGCACCATGTGTGGCACAGTTTCGAAGACAATACCAGCTACCCGGCGATCAGTATGCTTGTGCTCCCTTACGAAGGCAGCGACATGATATTTCTCGGTGCCACCAACGGAATATACACATATGAGCATACCCTCACCCATGCACCGGACATTCCTGGCGAACCTTTTTCCTTTTCTGTATTCCCAAACCCTGCCGGTGAAACGATTTACCTTGAAAGCAAGGGTACAGAATGGAAGAAGCTGCAGTTTACAATCACCGACCTGCATGGCCGGACTGTAATACAAAAAACAATACCGGCGCAACATAAACCGGAACACCGGTTAGCGATAGACATCAGCATGCTTTGTCCGGGCATCTATTTCTGCACGCTGCGAAGTTCCGATGCGAGGATTACACAGAAGCTGATCGTAAACAAATAATATTTTAAGCATCAACCTCAACCCTGGTGGGATTCAAAGTTACTGGAGTCTTGAATAACAGTGCCCAACAATGCGCTCGCCGGTTTAGCCATAAACATTTTTACTTTCTTTTGCAGGCAGACTTGGCTATGAAGACTTGTCTGCATGAAGGAAAAACTATCATACAACAATTAACCGGCACAATCGACACAAAAACGCAATGAATCTTTTTCTAATGCCATGAAGAAGGCGTAATTTTGGTAAAAACCATTCTTAACATGAAAAGATTTAGATACCTGCCACGTAATTGGCCCAATTTTACTTGGGGCCGCAGTGAATTCATAAAGTACGATGCTGTTTTCGGCATCATGGTCATATTCTGTTTGTTATTTTTGGCCGGCTGCAAGGATGATGATCCGGAACCCATTACCCCGGTTTATCAATTAACACTGATTGTTGATCCCCCGGACGGCGGCATTGTTACCGGTGCAGGAGAATACAAAGCAGGTGAGATGGTTGAAATATCTGCTGATCCTTTGGTTAGCTGGGATTTTGAAGGTTGGACGGGCAATACTGATTTTATGGATGATACGACCGTTAAACAGATATCTTTCGCGATGCCCCAAGAGCACATTACGCTAACTGCCAACTTCAATTATTTTCATTGTGGAGATGACATTACCTTTACATATCGTGGTGAGGAGGTAACCTATGGCACGATTGAGCGTGGAGGTTTATGCTGGCTGGATCGTAACCTTGGAGCGGATCCAATGCCATTTGTTCCGGCAGAGGAAGCAACCGGCAATGCAGACCCGAGGCTATTCGGAGATCTTTTCCAGTGGGGCCGTCTTGCCGATGGCCATCAGGACAGGGAAAGTGACATTACCGATACATTAAGCAAGACCGATGTTCCCGGTCATGGTGATTTTATCACAGCCGAAAGTTGGCCAAAAGACTGGCGTTCGCCACAAAACAACGATCTTTGGGGCGGAGTGGATGGCGCCAACAATCCTTGTCCGCCGGGCTGGCGCCTACCGGTGAGCTCAGAACTGCAAATTGAGAGCCAGAGCTGGGTTACAAGCAATGCTGCAGGTGCATACGCCTCCCCTCTTAAATGGCCTGTCGAAGGTCGCCGCAGCAATACAGGTCCGGTTAGTGTTGTAGGTAGCGCTGGCTACGCGTGGACTTC
The DNA here is from genome assembly GCA_007695305.1 of Bacteroidia bacterium. GTDB lineage: Bacteria > Bacteroidota > Bacteroidia > Bacteroidales > UBA7960 > PUPG01. Next base: position 216 of record REEA01000150.1, on the reverse strand, counting down.
GACGGTTGTCGAAAATCAAAGCCATGCCATTGGTGTTTCCTACAGTGGCCTGCATGCCGGCATGAGTGCCAGTATTCGTGCAGGCGGAAAAGGAGTTCGTTGCGTCAGGGATGTACGAAAATAAAATGCGCGCCGGTTTCCCGGCTCCTGGTGCTGCACCAAAAACAACTATCAATCTTGGGAACCAGATGCTCTTAATAAGTCCGCAGGGCAGCT
>REEA01000148.1 GCA_007695305.1 Bacteroidia bacterium | reverse complement strand
TTAAGATACATGAGAGAGGAAGCGAAAGGCTAACAGGGAAAATATGGTAAATATGAAATGCCGGGGGTTTTGCAGTGGGGGGTTTTATGGAGGGGGGTTGTTTATTCAAATATGAAGAAGATCATGCAGAGGGTTTTGGTTTTTTCATCTTTACTCATAATACTCATGATGGGCATTTTGCCGGTAGTTTTGCCGGGGGTGGATGCGGCGGGGTCTTTCTCGCTGGCGGCGGCACCGGAGCCGCAGGCGGCGCTGACAAATCCCGAAGGGGGATCATTGTGCCTGCGCGGCCACTTCGCCGGGGGCAGCGGAACAGCTCACGATCCCTTCCTGGTGGCCACAGCGCATCACCTGCATAACGTCCGGCTATTCCCGGAGGCCCACTTCAAACAGATCGCCGGCATCGACCTGGATGTACACCCCTGGAACCAGGGCGCCGGATGGGTGCCCATCGGCGGCAACGACGACCCCTTCGGCGGCAGCTACGACGGCAACGGAAATCTGATCACCAACCTCTTTATCCACCGGCCTTCCACCAACATGGTGGGGCTGTTCGGACATACCTCCGCAGCCACCATCAAAAACCTGATGATCAAAGATGCGGTGGTAAACGGTAACCGCTTTGTGGGCGGACTGGTGGGCGACGCCACCAACGAATCACACATCGAACATGTGTATATCGAAAACATCATGCTGACGGTCAACCATCGGCACGGCGGCGGGCTGCTGGGACGCGCCATGGAGAGCACGGTGTTCAGATGCTACAGCACCGGAAGCCTGCAGCGGGGCGAGCTCTGGGACTGGAACTCCATCGGCGGACTGATCGGATCGCTGGATTCTCCCATCCCCGACGGCCGACTTACCACCCTGGAAGAAAGCTTCAGCACCGTGAACGTCACCAGCGGGGCACACAACGGCTACGGCGGCCTGGTGGGATCGGCATGGGTGCATATCCTCATCAAAAACTGCTACTCCATAGGATCGGTGCAGGGCAAAGGTCACTGGGCCGCAGGCATCCTGGCTGAGCTGCAGGCAGGAAGCCTTCCCAAAACCATCAAACACTCCTATGCAGCCACCTATGTGAATGCCCCCGGAGGCGGTGTAAGCGGCTTTATGGGTTATCAGACCGGCGGGCTCTACCAGGATAATTTCTTTGACGTAGAAGTGTCGGGGCAATCGTGGAACGACCCGGCCGCCACCGGGAAAAGCACCGCCGAAATGAAAATCCGGCAGACATACACGAACGCCGGATGGGACTTCAACGAGGTGTGGGCGCACGACGAAACCCACGAGATCAACAACGGATACCCTTTCCTTCAGTGGCAACTGGATGTGTGTTTGCCGCCGGTGAGTGTGGCCTTCACAAGCATCACCGCCTCAACGGCAAGCCTGGAGTGGCAGCAGGGCATCGCCGAAACGGAATGGAAAATGAGATGGGGCACAACCGGATTCAATCCCGACAACGAAGGCACACCGGCAACCGACATTGTGAACACCGGCTTCACACTCACCGGCCTGGATCACGGCACCGCCTACGACATCTATATCAGAAGCATCTGCCGGGAATACTCGGAAAGCAACTGGACGGGGCCCTTTACCTTTGCCACGGTCAGCCGGTTCCACATGGACGGCGGCGGCCATTACTGCGAAGGCACAGAACCCACTGGCGTTGACATCCGGCTGGACGGCTCAGACGCGGGCTTTGCCTATCAGCTTTACAAAAACGACACACCCCACGGCGTGTCGAAGGCAGGCACCGGTGGGGTGCTGACATGGCACAACGCGGATGCCGGCACCTATACCGTGTATGCCCACAGCGGCATCGCCGGCGACTGGATGTCGGGCGAGATCAGTGTTGTGGAACAAGCCCTGCCGGAGGTGCACCTGGCGCTGGGCCTGGACAATCTGTGTATCGACGGACCGCCGGTGGCGCTATCGGGCGGTGAACCTGAGAGCGGCTATTACACGGGCCCCGGTGTCAGCAACGACATGTTTGATCCGGAGGCGGCCGGCGAAGGCGTGCATGATATTTATTATACCTATGAAGATGGGAATGGATGCGCAGGCAGTGCCACAGAGGTGATCATTGTGAATGATTGTTTGGGCGCAGAGGGTCCGCCGGCGGACGCATGGGTGAAGCTCTACCCCAACCCGGCGCGTGGCACCCTCTATTATGAGCCGGTGAATGATTCGGTCGAACTCATCCGGGTGCAGATCATCGACTTCCGGGGCAAGCTGGTGAGCGGCCATCTGCCCGAAGGGTCAAAACAAAAGTATTCGATAGATATCCGCGGCCTGCCCCCCGGCGGGTATGTTGCGCGCTTCGTTTTTGCAGAGGGCAGGGTTTCGGTGCCGTTTGTGGTGTGGTAGGAAGCGGGGAGATGAGTGTGGGAGCTGGGATACGAGAACTGAGAGGTGAAAACTGAGAGCTGTGAGCGAGGATGCGATTTGTCACTTTTATTTTTTTCACCACGGGGATTGTCAGTAAATATTCCTTTTCCCAAAATGTAAGCACTATGCAGAATGTGGATTTATACATTTGGCCCTTTCACATCTTTCTGCATTTGCAGATTATCACATTAATTCGTATCTTTGTATAAAATATATATAACAGCTTTAATTTATTCCCGGACTATTAAAACCAAGCTTTGCCAGGCAAAAGGATAATCATGGAAAACAATATAACTTTTTCGCAAAAACAAAACCCTGAATTTAAACGGACTTTATTAAGGCGTGTTAACCAATACTTCTCCGATAAAGGAATTTCCAGGCATTACACATCAGGCATGTTGACCAAGACAATAACAATGCTGCTGATATACATTATCCCCTTCATAATTATATTGAGTGTCAGCATGCCCTTCTGGCTTGTTTTGATCTTGTATTTCATTATGGGTTTTGGTGTTGCAGGCATTGGTATGTCTGTAATGCACGATGCCAATCATGCAGGGTATTCCAAAAATCAAAAGATAAATCGCTTATTGGGGCTTAGCATGAACCTCGTCGGAGCCGACTCCTACAACTGGAAAATCAAGCACAACAAGCTGCATCACGTTTTCACCAACATCTACGGCAAGGATGAAGACATCAACAGCAGGGTCATTCTCCGGTTTGCATTTGCCTCACCGCTGAAGAAATATCACAAATACCAGCACTTATATGCCTGGTTCTTTTATGCCCTGATGACATTTTCCATGGTTTTCGGCGATATTTCCAAACGCGTCTATTACCGGAAAAAGGGCGTTACCAATATTTCCTCCCTTGCATACCGCCGATCCATGGCATGGATGATATTTTCAAAGGTTCTTTACTTTGGTGTCATTATTGGGTTTCCATTGTTATTTACAAGCCTTTTTTGGTGGCAGGTGTTGCTTGGTTTTGTGGTCATGCATCTTACTGCAGGTACGATACTAAGCCTGATTTTCCAGATGGCCCATGTGGTTGAGGGACCCGAACAGATCACCCCTGATGAAAACGGCAAAATGCCAAACTCCCTGATTGTTCACCAGTTAAAGACAACCAGCGATTTTTCAAGAAGCAACAAAATACTCTCGTGGTATGTGGGCGGATTAAATTTCCAGGTAGAGCACCACCTCTTCCCAAAGATCTGCCATGTACACTACCCTGCCCTGGCAAAAATCGTGGAAACCACAACCAGGGAGTTCAACATGCCGTATTACGTTTACGAAAGTTTTGCCGCAGCCTTTATGTCGCATGTAAGAACGCTGAAAAAACTCGGCAGGGTCAAAGTCTGATGGCTGATGTTCCGACAGTTATTTAATAATTAGCACGAAACAAACCCCATAAATCAGGTTACACACACCACTACAGCCAAAGCAAGCAGTACGCTGGCATAGATGGCCCAATAGTATTTCGGGCGGGCGGGGTTTTTCCCAAAAAGGCGGATGGTAAACTCGTAGATCCATACCCGGTTGCGGGTGACGAAAGAATAGAACAGGTTGGACGGTGCCCGGAACAACCACACTTTCCTGTAGAGAGGCATCACCCAATTCCATTTGCCGGCATATTTGTGGAGGGCCTGGAAAACGGCGGCCGGACCGGCATATACCTTGCCGTCGGTATCAATGAAATGGATGGCCTTACGGAAAACATCCAGGTCAATATCGGGAAAATCCTTGTATGCCTCCTGAAAAGGCCGGTACTCCACCTTTTCGCCGGTGAGAAGCTTCCATTTGATCACCCAGTAGTGACAAAAGCCACATTTTCCGTCCCACGCCATGAGCGGTTTCGTCGGTTTATATTCGGTGGTGCGCGTCTGTCCGTACATATCTTTTCTCCCTTTAATCCATTTTAATGTGTTGAATGGATACTGAATTTTGCTCAGCGGCAATTTCATGCATCAGTACCTGCTCATATACATTAACAAACTGAGGGGCGAAATGGTTGAACCCCGAAGTTTTTAAGTTCCCACAAATGCATCCTACCCTATATACAGGTACTTCTATACGCAAATATAAACAATAAAGGGCAATGCGCAAACAATGTCAAAAATCATGTATATTTGAAAAATCGTCTTCCATGCTTCCGACGCGTCTACCAAAAAAACAAATCCATTCTGGAATGCCATGATCATGAGTGACCGGGAAATTCTGAAACTGTACAGGAAGAATGACCACAAAGGCATTCGGGCGGCATTCGATAAATATTACCATGACCTCTGCATCTACGCCACCGGCATCGCAGGTGAACTGCCTGTGGCGGAAGACATCGTGCAAACGGTGTTTATCAAATGCTGGAAAGACAAATGTTTTCTCAACATCCAATCATCATTAAAATCCTATTTATACACTTCCGTGAGAAACGGTTGTCTAAATCACATCAAAAAACAACATGCCAACCCTCATCACCCTATAACGGAACACATCTCCGGGGAAATAACCGCCCCCCCTGATCACCTCCCCGACCCTGTGATGCTGGCGGCACTGGACAGAGCCATCGCCGGACTACCCGGCAAGTGCAAAGAAGTTTTCCTGCTGGTGGTGGCCCGCGACAAATCTTACATGGAGGCCGCAACCGAACTCCACATCACCGTCAATACCGTGAAAACCCAACTCTCCCGGGCCATGCGAAAAATCAGGCACCATATGGAACCCTTTTTCCGGCCATAAATTTACGCGGCCTTGTCACCCATTTCCTGTTTTTCTTTGTCATCATCATAAACATATATGCATTTTTTCCTTCCGGAAAGAAAAGCATACAGAAAACACATGGCATGTCCGGGTAAAGACCTTATCCGGCCGCATGTCCATCCATCAAAAAGAAAAACATGCATAAGGAAGCAAGAATACCCGACCATATACTCACCCTGATCATAGAAAGGGAGAAGGGTGCGATCGATGGGGAGCAAAGTGCCGCTCTCCATGCATTTTTGGATGAGCATCCTGATTTACAGGGGGAAGTGGAGGCTTATGCCCGCATTGTCAGTAAGAGCAGGCAACTGGTAATCCGCAAAGAGATTGACCGTAAGAAAGCCTGGAAAAAGATCCGTATGGGGATTGGCCATGGTCATTCAAAGAGAAGATACATCCGCCGGTGGATGAAGGTCGCGGCGGTACTGCTGCCTTTGCTGGGTGTCATAGGTTTTTACTTTTTTCAGCCTGGCGGTGTGGTGGAGGAAGAGCATAGCTATGCCGACATCATGGGTACGGTGCGTCAGGGCAGGGCGACGCTCGTGCTGGGTACCGGTGAGCAGGTAATTCTGGATGGCAGCATCGTGGGGCAGATGATTGAAAGAGAAGGGGTTTCCATATACAAAGAATCCAGTGAACGCATCAGTTACACCGCTGCCGCCTCTGCTTCCATGCACAGCCTTGTGGTGCCCCGTGGCGGCGAATACCAGCTCGTGCTGCCTGATGGAACCATCGCCCACATCAACTCCGGCTCACAGCTGGACTTTCCAACCATTTTTGACACCCACAGCCGGGAAGTAAGCCTCTCAGGAGAGGCATTTTTTGAAGTAGCCCACGATCCGGAAAGACCTTTCATCGTGAACAGTCCCGATTTCCGAATCACGGCAACGGGCACATCATTCAATGTGTACAACTACCCCGGCGATGTGGCTGAAACGACCCTGGTGAACGGCCGTGTGCTGGTTGCTTCGGGCAGGCACGAAGGGGTGCCACTGCAGCCGGGACAGCAGGCCAGCATGCTGCATCCCGAGGATTCCATACGCATCAGGGAGGTGGATACCGATCTCTATATCTCATGGGTTTACGGGATGTTTCGTTTCCGCGATATGAAGCTGACAGACCTGGCCCGGAGGATGGAAAGGTGGTATGATGTGGACATTGTTTTTGCTGATGATGCGGCAGGGGACATACGGCTCACCGGCGCCATGCAAAAGGAGAAAGCCTTTGAGTCTCTGGTATGGCTGATTGAGCAATCGGCCAATGTAACTTTTGACGTTGTTGAAGATAAGGCGGTTGTTGGCCTTAAACAGTAAAAAAAAGCCGGAAAACATGGCGGTGTTTTCCGGCAGGGAATGATAAATCAGCCGGTAGCGTGTTAAACCCAAATGTCGGCAAATCCATTACAAACCCTTAAACACAAATGTATGAAAAAAAATTTACCGGGACTTCACACTTTCCGATTCGGAGAGTGCCGGAAAAAACTAATCAGCATGAAAATCCTTGCCATTTTTATGCTTGTGGGAGCCATGCAGGCTGCCGCAGGTGTGTATTCGCAGTCGGTCTTGCTTAGTCTCGAACTGAAGGGGCATACCCTTGGTGAGGCCCTCGACATGATTTCTGAACAGTCGGGTGTTGTGTTTTTCTACAGCAGTGACCTGATCGACGACAGGCAAACGGTGACATACCGGGCGGAGGATCTCCCGTTGGAGGTGGTATTAAGTCAATTACTGGCCGGTAAAAATATCGAACATGCCTTTTACGACAATTATGTGGTATTGACGGCGGTGCCTGTTGCAGCCGGTCATGCGGAGGTAAAAAATCCGGTTCCTTCAGACAGGAGGGAGATCACCGGGAAGGTTGTTGATGGTGAAGACAATCTTCCCATTCCGGGCGCCAGTGTTTACGTCAAGGGCAGCACCATCGGTACCATAACGGATCTGGACGGCAACTTTTCGTTACGTATCCCTTCGGATGCGCGCATCCTGGTGTTTTCGATGATGGGGATGGAGACTGTGGAGGAAGTGATTGGTGGCCGCGACATCATCAATGCCGTGCTTTATAGTGCCCGCATCGGGCTGGATGAGGTTGTGGTGGTAGGATATGGCACGCAGCTGCGCAGGGAGATGACCGGATCCATCAGTTCTATCCAGTCGGAGGATCTGGCGACGATCCCCTCCCCCACCTTTGAGTCGGCGCTGGCCGGCCAGACGGCGGGTGTGTTTGTGGGACAAAACAGCGGCAGGCTGGGAGAAGCCTTCACCATACGCATCCGCGGGGCGTCATCCGTATCGGCGAGCAACCAGCCCCTGTATGTGATCGACGGCATGCCCGTGACATCCCAGACACAGGGCAGCCCGGGCAACCATCCCACCAATCCCCTGTCCGACATCAATCCCAACGACATCGAATCCATACAGATACTCAAAGATGCTTCGGCAGCAGCAATTTACGGCTCACGCGCCTCCAACGGGGTAGTGCTGATCACTACCAAACGGGGGAAAACCGGCGAAACACGCTTCAACGTGAATATGTCTTCCGGCATCAACCAGGCGGCAAACCTGCGCGATTGGCTCAACGCATCAGAATACCTGGAGCTCATCGATGAGGCCCTGGAATATGCCACCGACGATAACGGCCTGATCTGGGGCTGGACAACGCCCGATGGCATCAAGGATGTGTACATCCCCGGATGGCGGGATGGGCATAACGAAGACTGGCAAAGGGAAGCGCTGCAAACGGGCATCCAGGCCAGGGTCAACTTTTCGGCAGCAGGCGGAACGGAAAACACCAGGTTTTATGCCGGCATCACCTACGACGACCAGGATGGTATCATCATCGGCAACTCGCTGGAGCGTATCAGCGGGCGGCTAAACCTGGATCAGAGCGTGGGCGACAACTTCCTTTTCGGGATGAGCACCAACTTTGTGCGCACGCTCATCAACCGGGTGGAAAACGACAATGCCTGGGCCAATCCCATGCAGCTTGTGGCTTTACCACCGGTGCAACCGGTCATAGACCCGCAAACCGGGGAGTACAATACCCGTACCGTTTATTACAATTCGCTCATCAACTACAGGGACGCGTCCAATTTATCCAACGTGTACCGAACCCTGCTCAACGCATATGGGGAATACAACATCCTGGAGAACTTTTCCTTCAGGACTGAGTTGGGTACCGACATCCTTAACCAGAATGAAAAAACCTTTTACGGGCGCAGAACCAATTGGGGAAGTCCAAACGGCCTTGCTGAGGAACGGAACGTGCATGTGCTCAATTACAACCTGAACAGCTATTTTACATTCCGAACGGATATCGGGAATAACCATCACGTCTCAGTTGTTGCGGGTATGGCGGCACAAAAAAGCACTTCTGACGGTTCCTTTTTGCAGGGCCGGGGATTTCCCACCGACGACTTCAAAAACATGCGCAGTGCCGCTGAAATCACCGGCTACGACGGATGGGGCTTTGGCCACAGCTACCTGTCCTATTTCTCCCGTGCCAACTACAAATTTATGGATCGGTATCTTGTGGGGCTGAGTGCCCGCGTGGATGGCTCCTCCCGCTTCGGTGCCGACAACCGCTATGGCTTTTTCCCGTCGGTATCGGCGGGTTGGATCATGACCGATGAATCCTTCCTGAAGGAAGCCAAACACCTGAGCTTTCTCAAGATGAGGGCCAGCTACGGGCTCACCGGAAACTCCGAAATCGGCAATTATGAAGCCCTCGGGCTTTTTCGCGGGGTCAGCTATCCGGGATATTCCGGTTTGCTGCCATCCCAGTTGAGAAGTCCCGATCTGAGGTGGGAAACCACCTCGCAGCTGGATATTGGCATTGATTTCGCGTTTTTCAACGACCGCCTTTCAGGCCAGATGGATTACTATCATAAAGAAACAAAAGACCTGCTACTGCGAAGGTCTTTGCCTGCCACCAGCGGATACACATCGGTTACCAGAAACGTGGGTTCATTGCGCAACTATGGATGGGAATTTTCTATCCGGAGCCACAACCTCCGGGGCGGCCCCATCAGCTGGGTCACCGATTTCAACATCAGCTTTAACCGCAACAAAGTACTAAATATCGACGGCCCTGAAATCGCTTATGGGGTTAATTACGTGATCGAGGGCGAAGAAATCGGCGTTTTCAAGATACCCGAGTATGCCGGTGTTCATCCCATGACCGGCGACGCGCTCTTTTACAAAAATGACGGCAGCGGACAGACCACCACCAACTACAACGAAGCGCAACGGGTGATCGTGGGTTCTCCAAACCCCTCCTTCCTGGGCGGATTGTCAAACAGCATCACCTACGGCGCTTTCGACTTGAACATCCTTTTCAATTTTGTGTATGGAAATGATGTGTATTTATCCGGCGGAAGATACCAGAGTGCCAATGGAGAATGGTGGGATAACCAGACAAGGGATCAGCTCGACCGCTGGCAAAAGCCCGGTGACATTACCGATGTGCCGCAGGCGCGTTTCGACCAACGCAACGGCTCCCAGCATTCGTCCAGGTATTTGTATGACGGATCCTACCTGCGGTTGAGAAGTGTGAACCTGGGATACAACCTGCCTCCATCGTTGACGGCAAGAGGGGGCTTCAGCCAGGCGCGGATATTTGTGACCGGCTATAACCTGCTGACCTTCACAAGATACCCGGGTTACGACCCCGACGTGAACAGCCTGGGAACGGGAACTTCAGCACAGGCAAGCAATGTGGTGATGGGAATCGATTTTTACACCACGCCGCAAATCCGCTCGGTACTGTTTGGCATTGATCTGTCTTTCTAGACACTTTTGTCGTATCCCAACCATTCATTAACACAGAAACACATCATGAAACGAGCCATACAAAATCATTGACAAACATACACGGTGATATCATGGCGATTTTCATCCGACCAACATAAAAAAACACAAGCACATGAAAACCAAATATTTCACTTCAATATTGCTCATCATCCTGGCCATTTCGTGGCAGTCGTGCGAGGACTTTCTCGACATACGGCCGCAGGAATCGATGGATGCTGACGAGGCACTAACCACGCCGCAAAATGTAAAGGCCACGCTCATCGGTGCATACCTGGAGATGCGTTCGCGCTGGACCTTCGGCAGCCAGTTTAACGAATATGCTGAACTAATGGCCACCACAGGTCACTTGCAGCATGTGGGATCCCACAGGCAACCGCAGGAGATGGTGGAGAAGAACATTGCGGTAAACAATTCATATATTGAATCGTCGTGGATTATTGCTTACAGTTTGATCAACACCATCAACAATGTGATACATGCCATTGATATCCTTGATGAACAGGATCGCGACCGGGTTCTTGGGGAGGCATTGTTTTTGCGCGGGATGGTCTATTTTGACCTCACCAGGCTGTGGGGGTTACCCTATGTGGCCGGGCACGCCAATGATCAGCCGGGTGTGCCGCTGATCATCCTCCCAACGCTGGGTGCCCCTGATGCTGTGCCTGTAGCGCGGGCAACGGTGCACGACTGTTACCTGCAGGTGATCACCGACCTCACCACAGCACGCGACCTTCTCCCAGCAGCAAATGGTGTTTTTGCCAACAGCTACGCCGCATCGGCCCTGCTTTCGAGGGTTTACTTGCAGATGTCTGATTTTGCAAAGGCAGCAGAAGAAGCCAACCGTGTGATTGAATCAGGTGCTTTTCAGCTCAATGCAACGCCCATGGATGCCTTTAACAATTCTCAAATGACCGGTGAGGATATTTTTACCCTGCAAAACAGCTTAACGAGCCATACCATCTGGCTGCCCGAACGTTATGGAAGCCTTAATGGCCTGGGTCGCGGCGACTACCAGTTTTCTCCCGACTTTTTGCAGCAGTTCCACGAAGATGATCTCCGGGGCCATTTGCAAGAGGATACCCAGACCGGTTATACCCTGGAGAACATTCACAGCATGTATTATATCGGTGTGGGCGCCATCCGAAATGGCGGCATCAATACGGCAAAATGGGGAAACTATTACACCGCTATACCGCTCATCCGACTGGCGGAGATGTATCTCACGCGGGCGGAAGCAAACTTTGAACTGATGGCTGGTGGTTCCTCACCTGTGGGGCCGGCCTCACCCAAAGATGACATCAACACCTTGAGACAACGTGCCAATGCCCCGCTCTACCAGGACCCGCCGGGTCGCGACCAGATCCGCCTGGAACGCTACCTCGAGCTGTGCTGGGAAGGGCACAGGCTGCACGACCTGAAAAGGTGGCAGATGGATATCGGAAACTTCCCGTTTAACGCAGGGAACCTCATCCTGCCCATCCCCGTGCGCGAAATGGAAACAAATCCATTACTGAAGCAGAATCCGTTTTACCAGTAAAAGCGAGGGCTGGAAGATGGGTCTGTCCCTAGACTTAAGCGGACTATAACCTTTTGACCTTTCGACCATTCGACATTTCGACATTTTGACATTGTTCACCTTAACTAAAACCTAAACGAATGAGAGCGAAACATATCATTTTCTTGTTGATGGTGCTTTTTTACCTGCCGGCGGGAGCTTGCACCATTGCCATTGTAAGTGGCAAGCATACGCCGGACGGGCGTCCAATCCTTTGGAAACACAGGGACACCGGCGTTCTGGAGAATAAAGTGATTTTTTTTAGTGGTGGGAAATATGAGGCAGCCGGATTGATCAACTCAGATGATGATGATCCAAAAAGGATATGGATTGGATTCAATGAGGCAGGATTTGCCATCATGAATTCGGCGTCCTACAATCTCATTGAAGAAGATACCATACAGATGCCTTATATGACCGGACATATGATGCGTGAGGCCCTGCTTTCCTGTGGGTCGGTTGACGATTTTGAGCGTTTTCTGCAGGAGCACCCAAAGCCCATGGGTGTGGAAACCAATTACGGAGTAATTGATGCCTATGGGAACGCCGCATTTTTTGAAACGGACAACTTCAGTTACACCAGGATCAACGTGGACGACAAGGCTGTTGCGCCCCACGGCTATATCGTGCGTACCAATTATTCATTTACCGGGATGCCCAATGAAGGTGCCGGGTATATCCGTTTCGAAACGGCCGAACGCTTGTTTTACCGGGCATCCGGCACGGGCAACCTGTCAATTCCCTATATCATGGAGCACATGGCCACATCCGTATGGAACTCATATAGCGGGCAGGATGCAAGAAATGCCATTCACATGCGGGATATTGAAAGCAAGTTCATGTATTTCCAGGATTGCATCAACCGCTACTCCTCCAGTTCATCGGTGGCCATCCAGGGAGTTAGGCCGGGGCAGTCGCCCGCGCTGACCACCATGTGGTCGATGGTGGGATTTCCCCTTTCCAGTGCAGTAGTACCCATGTGGATCACCCCCGGAAAAACCATGCCCTCCATCATCACCGCACCGGATATGGAGAACGCCCCAATATGTGATTGGGCACTGGAACTCAAAAAGCAAATGATACCCTCCAGGCGCGGCTCCACACAATACTATATCAACGCCGTAAAAGTGTTTAACGCCGATAACACCGGTATTACCCAGCAACTTATTCCCGTGAGCAGGGAGATCATGACGCGTACCCTCAGACTGATGGAAACATGGGATGAGCCGCCGCAAAGGGAAGTTGACAGGCACTACCAGTGGATCGATGAGTTTGTAACAGAAACATACAGGAATCTATTTGGAATTCCCACAAAATAGAAACATCAAACAACCAGAAAACCATGAAGAAAATAAACCGGATTGTCACATACCTGTTTTTCCTGTTTCTTATACTGGGATGTGAAAAAGAAGACGAGAAACGACCAATTGCCTGCTTTGACGTTGATGCAAAGGTGGTTAAAGAAAACCAAACGGTGGTATTTACCAATTGCTCAGAACATGCAACCGCTTATTATTGGGAATTTGGGGATGAAAGCACCTCTGTTCAGTACCATGCCACCCATGCTTACAAAACGCCCGGTGAATACCTGGTAAGCCTGACCGTGTTCAAGGGTGAGCGCAGCGACCGGAAGCAGGTTACCATCACTGTGGAAGAAGACCCTTCGCCCATCGCGTGCTTTACCGTTGCATCAGCCAACGTGCTGGTGGGTCAGGAAGTCCATTTTCAGAACTGCTCTGAAAAGGCCGACACCTATGCATGGGATTTCGGCGACGGAAACACCAGCATCGAAGAATCGCCCGTGCACATATATACCGAACCCGGGGTAAAAGTGGTGGTACTCACCGTTGAGAATGCATATGGCCAGGACAGCATGTCGATGATGATCGATGTGGCCGGTGCCGATGTTCTGTTTTTTGACGGCTTTGAAGACTATGAAGACTTCAGCTTGTCCTTTGGCGACTGGACCCAGATAGACAACGACGGATCGCCCACGTGGGGGCTGGCAGCAACAAGCTTCCCCAATAGTGGTTATGTGGGATCGTTCATTATCTTCAACCCGTCGCAGACAGACCCGCCGGTGGATGAGGATGAGCGTTTCATGGCCTACAACGGTCAGAAATATGCTGCCTGCTTTGCGGCCCGTAACTCAGCCAATGATGACTGGCTGATCAGTCCGGAGATTCACCTTGAAGAAGAGGGCCTGGAATTGTCCCTGGCGGCAAAATCATATTCCGACTCCTACGGTCCGGACCTGTTTGTGGTGCAATTGCTCCATGGTGATGAAGTGATCTGGCTGAGTCCGCCCAATGAGCCCATCAACCCGCCGTTGAGCTGGACAGTTTACAGTTATGACCTGTCTGCCTATGCCGGCAAGCACGTGAACATCCAGATTGGCTGCCTGTCGGATGACGCGGTAGCCCTGTTCATTGACGACATTACCATCAGGGGGACGGATAACCGGGTGTTGTACCGCCAGAATTTTGAAAAACCGGCGTCCACTGAAAAGAGAAACGCTTCAGGTCGGTAAGCAAAACTGTCGCCCGGATCAGACCGGTGTCTTGAGCATTCTCAGGATCGCTTTCCTGATCCCGGGCGACAGTGTTTCCATATAGTGTTCACCGGTGAGGAAAAATACCTCTTTCGACAGTTCGGGGTATTTGGAAGCCATGCCGATGATGGTTTTGATGGCGTAATAGCGGACGGATGGGATCCCGGTGATTTTTTCCCAGATATTGACACAGTGATCGAACAGCACGCCTTCCAGTTGTTCGCTGATCTCCATCCTGTCGAGGATTTTCAGCAGTTCACGCTGGTGTCCGCTCCGCTTTTCCGGCAATATCCGGATGAATTCCGGGACATATTCCCTGATTCTGGGGTCGTTTTGTTCCATGCACCCGAAGATGAGCGATGCCGCACGCCAGCAAAAAGGATTCTCGTCTCCCACGGCCAGTTCAAGGGCCTCTGTAAAGTATTCGGGATGCCGGGCAAAAAATGTCAGCATATCATCCCTGTACAATTCTTGCAAGGCCTGTTTCAACTTTGTTTCCATAGGTTTATGGCTAAGAGGTCGCGGGATAAAACCGTTTACCAACCAAATATATCCACCGGCAAACAGTCACAGCATCATCAATCAAAGTTGCAAAAAAATATTGAGATGGGGTTTGCGGGGGTGGAATATTTTGTTTTTTGGAAATCTTTAAAAGAAAAGCATTTTACATAGTTTTCTTGGCCGTTTATGGCAAAAAAATCTGTTAATGATTTGGAATAATTCTCATATCTTAGCAAAAGAAAACCAAACAATTACAATTATGCGATCCGTCATTCCCTTTTTGGCTTCTGTTTTTATTGTCCTGATCACCTGTTCGGTAGCGGCGTCGGGCCTGGTATTGATCAAAACCAATGACATCAGCGAAACCCGTCATCTGTTTGAAAACCCTCATTTGGTCATTCATTACCATGATGATGTGATGGTTATTGCTACAAGTGAAGCCGAACCTGGAGAAGGGTTTCATGTTTTAGATACCGAACCATGGCGGCCGGGTTATGGTTACTATTTGGTTTTTGTTGACAAGCACACCGACAAACAGACCTATATCGCTGGCATAGAACCCTATGCAGATGTGCTTTACGATGCAGGGCATTGTCTTGTTGTAGGTGTTGCCGAACATTTTCACAGACAGTTTACGACTGTTAAAAACGATGGCATGATCCGGATTTTCGAACGGGAGGCACGGCTGGCTGCTGAACGCTTATTCGAAAGGGTATCCAGAACAGAGCCTGATCCTTTTGTTCAGTATTTGATAGACCAGGTTGATGGTGAACTGCTCACGGACAGGGTTCAGCATTTAGAAGATTATGGTACGCGCAATGCCTATGCACCGGAGAGCATTCTTGCCCAGCAATGGATTGAGAGTCAATTCATGGGATGGGGGCTGGAAGTTGAGACCATGGCGTTTTTCATGCCGGGCGGTCCGTCGAGCGACAATGTGATTGCCAGACTCACCGGCACAAAATATCCGGATGAGTGCATTATCCTGGGCGGCCACTACGACTCAATCTCCTGGAGCGGGCTTGCACCGGGCGCCGACGACAATGCATCCGGTACATCCGGTGTGATGGAAGCCGCCCGCATCCTCAGCAATTACGAATTCGACAGAAGCATCATTTTTATTGCCTTTTCAG
>REEA01000078.1 GCA_007695305.1 Bacteroidia bacterium | reverse complement strand
AATTGTAACTTTGTAATAGTACAAACCGGATGCTTAAATGCGACAATCAATATGGAAACCCTGATTATCAATATAAAGTCAGAAGATGACAAAACACTTTTTCTTTCACTTGCAAAGCGATTGCGCTTAACGGCCAAATCCGTTACTGAAAGCGATAAAGAGGATTATGGATTGCTTAAAGCCATGCTTGAAGCAGAAAGCGGTGAATACGTCAGCAGGGATGAAGTTATGAAAGCGTTAAATTCATAAGCCGGTGATAGTTTTATTTGATAAATCCTTTCTTCAAGATATCCGGAAAATAAATGACGTTAAACTGAAGTCGCGGATCAGCAAAATTATCCAATTAATAGAGAAAGCTGAATCGCTAAATGAGATTCAAAACCTTAGTAAAATGAAAGGACACCCTTCGGCTTACCGGATCAGGGTTGGTGAGTACCGGATTGGTTTGTTCAAAGAAAAAGAAGTCATAAAATTGATGCGCATTCTTCATCGCAAGGACATTTATACATACTTCCCACTTTAATCCGACAATCTGCACATTTGCACATCTGCTAATTGTTACATTTGCCCATCTGCACATATCCCCATTTTTTCCTAACTTGCGCATACAAACCAAGCTTTCGAACCCATGTACACGCTTCGTACCCTTACTTACCTGCTTTTTTCGTTTGTTTTAACCCCAGCCACGGCCCAGGATGTGACCCTTGAGTTTCACGCCCGGCACACCTGTGAGCCGGCAGGTTGTTGAGATACATTTGATTGTAGCTCAAAATATCATTTGTACATCACAAAGTCTTTCGTTATATTTGGTATTGGTAGCGTGTTTATTATATCACGTGTGTTTCATTTGGTTCCAAGGATTCTGAGAATATTTTAATGACAATCGTGTAAAATCATTCCGATGGAAATAGTATGCAAATAAAAAAGCAGCTACCTCTTTAAAAGATGTAACTGCTTAATTTTCAAGTGGGACGTGGCAGAATCGAACTGCCGACCTCATGCCTGTCAAGCATGCGCTCTGAACCAACTGAGCTAACGCCCCATCTATCAATAATCTCCAAAAAATCGAATGCAAATATACACGTTTTTTTCCTTGGAAGAAAAATCATCACCGCATTTTTGTACCGACAAACATAACACCTCACCTTTTTATAGCATAAAATGACCGGATGATGATTTCTGTAAGAATATCAGCATTCAACCATAAATCTGCCTCCCAATATTATTTATAATGGATATAAATATCGATAAATCAGCCACTTTTGCCTGTTTTGCATTGGCCAAACCAACGAATATTCATATATTGCGGTGTCTAAATGTGTAAATCTTTCGCAATTCATATTTATAGCCAATAACAACCCATCATGAAGAAAAGAACCATTTACCTGCTTTGTATCCCGGTGATGTTGCTTGTGGCGCTGAAGCCCCATGGTGACAACCGAAACAGCAGTCAGGCTCCGCTGGGAAGAACCGGGGCTCCCAACGAAAGTACCTGCGGCGCATGCCACGGAGGAGGAAGCTACTCTGGTGACATTCTTTTTCAACTGGATCAAAACGGAAACACCGAATACCAGCCGGGAAACACATATACCGTCAGCTTTGAAGCCGACTTTGGCGCTCCACGATACGGATTCTCCATCACCGCCTTGGATGCCGGCAACCAGCCCGCAGGCGATTTCACCATCACCAACCAGGACAATACCTCCTTCGGCACCCTGGCAAACGGCCGGCAATATGTCGGTCACAAAAGCGCCGATGGCACTAACCAGTGGTCGTTTGAGTGGACCGCACCGGATGACGATGTTGGCAACATCACCTTTTACTATGTGATCAATGCCGCCAATGGTGATGGCGGTACGGGCGGAGACTTTGTACAAACCGCTACAACCATGATAAGCCCCGCTGAAGAAGAAGAGCTGTTTACCCTCACACTCGTTGCCAATCCGGCAAACGCCGGCCAGCTAAGCGGCGACGGGCAATATGAAGCCGGCGAATCGGTCACGGTTGCCGCTCAACCTAACGAAGGTTACGAATTTATCAACTGGACCGATATAGACGGAAACGAAGTAAGTAACCAGGAAAGTTTTGTGTTTACCATGCCCGCAGAGGATACCTCCCTGTTGGCCAACTTCTCTTTCAGCACCTTTACCCTCACCTTCCAGGTCGAAAATGAAACCGGTGATGAAATTATGGATGCCGTTATCCTCCTGGATGGAACCGCCTACGACCCCGGACAGTACGTCTTTGAAGACCTTCCACCAGGAACTTATCCATATACCGTTTCGCGGGATGGGTATTTCGACACAAGCGGATCAGCCACCATCACCGATCAGGACAAAACCCTGACCGTAGTCCTGGTTGAAGATGATACCGCCATTTCAGAAATATACGACCCGCAAATCACCATTTACCCCAACCCGGCCTCATCGGTGTTGCATATCACGGCAGATAAGACCACAGTAGGGGAAGTGCGCCTCCTCGACATGCTGGGAAACGTCATTTACAAAAACACAATGAATGAGAACGGACATACCATCAATGTGTCGGGTTTCCGCCATGGCATCTACTTTATCCAGATTTATGCCGGAGAACAGGTGTTTACATTCCGCGTGCAAATCAGCGGTTGATTAGCCATTGCCGTGACTATCCCCGTCTTCAATTAAGAAAAAATCACTGATGGAGAGGTTTGCGTGCCTTAAATGAATAGAAGACTTTATAAGCCCAATACACAACCTTAATCCTATTTTGAATGATGAAGCAACGAACAATTACAGTTATTTTTTTCAATGGCCTCTTTCTGATGCTGGCCGGCCTGATGCTATTTCTCCCTGCCTGCAGCAGCGACAGCGAAGACGATGTAACACCCGACTGCAATCTTGAAAATGTGACCTATTCTGGCACTATCGCACCCATCATGGTGCAATACTGCAACAGTTGTCATTCCGCTGCTGCACCTCAAGCCGGTATTGTCACAGCCAATCATGAAGGCCTGAGTGTCGTCGCGCTGGATGGCCGCCTGCTCGGATCCGTGAATCATGATCAGGGGTTTTCACCCATGCCCAAAAACATGCCGAAGCTGGCCGAATGCCCGCGGGAGCAGATCGCCGTTTGGGTTAACGATGGAGCACCCGATAACTGATCATCAATAATTGGACTTTTTGACACATCGACAACATAAACATCCATGAAAATCTGGAAGATCATTCTTCTCATCATTGCCATTGCCGCTATTGCTGCGGCTTTTGTGGTGTATTTCTTTATCTACAGCAAACCGCACAGGGACTATGAAAGAGCCAAACCCGACCTGGAAATAGCCGCTGAAGACCTGTATCGCGCTTTCATTGAAGACGAACAGATGGCGGCAGAAACATTTAACGGCAAGGTTTTGTTAATTGATGGAACACTTTCCGGCGTGGAGCAGGTGGCTGATGACATGGTCGTTTTGTACTTTGTTTTTGAAGAAGGAATGTTCGGCGGAGAAGGTGTGCGTTGCACCATGCTGGTAAACCATCACGAACAGGCACTGCAGATGGAAGCAGGCCTTGAGATTGTGGTCAAGGGACTCTGTACCGGTTTTACCGGCACCGATGTGATCCTGGAGCATTGTTCCTTCCCGTGATTTAAATTAAGATGAATTTAGCTAAATTCTGAACCCATGATGTACAATCGATTGCTGACAACCATTCTGCTGATCGGACTGCACCTCGCGGCGATCAGTCAGGTTCACCTTACGCGCAACGGAACTATCCGTTTTTTTTCGGAAACACCGCTGGAAAATATCGAAGCCGTTAACAGGCAGGTGATGAGTGCCCTGAACACCGAAACGGGAGAATTTGTGTTCCGTCTGCCCATGCGTTCTTTTGCGTTCGACAAGGCCCTGATGCAGGAACACTTCAATGACAACTTTGTGGAATCACACACGTATCCCAACGCCATGTTTCAGGGGCAAATACTGGATATAGAGAGCATTGACTTCAGCAGCACGGGAGAGTTCAATGTGGTGGTGCAGGGTGAACTCACCATCAAGGACGTAACAAAGACCATTCGCGAAACGGGTGTCCTGAACATCCATGAAGACCATATCCGGGCCCAATCTGTATTTATTGTTGAACCCGGGGCCTACAACATCCGGATCCCCACAAGGTATGCACGCAATATCGCCGGGGAAATAGAGGTGTCTGTTGATGTTGTGCTGAGGCCCCAATAACAAATAGTTCCATGAAGCTCATCTGTAAACAAAACCTGGTGATCCTCATTTTGCTCCTTCCTCATTTTGTGATGGGGCAGGACCTGCTGGATATTTTTGATGATGAAGAGGAAGTGCAGACCGAATATGCGGTTAACACCTTTTTTTCCACCCGCGTCATCAATGGTCAGTCTATTGAAGCGCCTTATCCCGGCGATCTGGTATTTGTTGTATCTCACCATTTTGGCCGGCTCAACCAGGGTGCCTATGAGCTGTGGGGGCTCGATCAGGCCACCATCAGGCTGGGGCTTGATTATGGTATCAATGAAAGGCTTTCGGTTTCGGTGGGAAGAAGCAGCTATCAGAAAACCTTCGACGGTTTTGTCAAATACAAACTGTTGCGCCAGCAGACCGGTCAGCGCGATATTCCCCTTACTGTGTCACTGTTTTCGGGGGCTTATCTCAAAAGCCTCCGGTGGCCCGAGGGTAGCGACTATTCCTTCACTCAGCGCATGAGCTATGTGCAACAGCTGCTGATAGCACGGCGGTTTTCCAGGGCTGTTAGTTTTCAGCTGAGCCCCGCATGGGTACATAAAAACCTGGTGCCCACCACAGATGATCCCAACGACTATTTTGTGCTGGGCATGGGTGGCAGATGGCGCATCACCGACTGGGCGGGAATCTCCATGGAATATTTTCACCGCTTTAACGAGCCGGAATCTTATGATTCCTATCATTCATTTTCCGTAGGGATTGACCTGGACACCGGCGGCCATGTTTTTCAGCTGCATTTTACCAATTCCCAGCCCATGTTTGAACCGGGCTTTCTGGTCGACACCAGGGGCAACTGGCTGGATGGGGATATTTATTTCGGCTTTCATATCACGCGTACATTCGCATTGCGCTGATTATCCGTAAAAAGTCATTGTCCGGCAAAAGTTTTTTAACCACTAAGCCGGTGAACAAATTATATCCATCTGCCTTTCTATATGAAAGGCAGTTTTTTATCTGAAAATACACAAAAGATGCTGAAAGAAGAGCTTTCCTGGTTGTTTCGCCGGGGTTTCCTAAAGTGGCTCGCCATTGGTGCGGTGGCTTCGTTTTTGCTGGTTTGGTTGTTTTCTTCACCGCTGTTTATCAAACCTTTATATCGTTCGGAAGCCATCATTTTTGTGCCCCTGACCCTTTTTTCCCAACAATTCGATCAGCAGGGCATTGGGTTTGGGAGTGATGCGGAAATAGACGGGCATATCCAGATATTGCAATCCACGCGGATGCTGGACAGCCTGGATGCGCGATTTGACCTGGCAAGGCAATATAACATTGATCTCTCCAGGCCGGGTGGGGTCAAACAACTCTACGACCGCATCAAACAAAATATCAGCATTCAAAAAACAAGGTATAACTCTGTTTCGGTCAGTGTGCTCGCTGATGACAGGGAGATGGCAGCCAACATGGCCAATACCATTGTGCACCTTGGTGATATGATCAAAGAAGATATGTTGCTGGAAAACCGCCTGGCAGCCTACCATTTCGCCAGAGAGCTCTATGATCAGAAGCTGGACGAGGTAGATGCACTGGAAAAAACCCTTTCCGCATCAGACAGCCTGGTTGACGGAAGGCTGTTTTCAACCCATTCACCGGGCAGGAGGGAGCTGATCACCTATGAATCGCAGATATGGGAGCTGGCCGAACGACGAAACCGTTATGAAACCCTGCGAAAAAGTCTGGAAGTCCCGCTACCCAAATCCTATGTGATATCACCTGCCGTGGCAGCCGCCGGTCCGGCCTGGCCTCCCAGATTGCTCCTTTCACTGGCAGCACTGGGAGTATTCATTGCAAGCATGGTAGTTGTGGAATTGCTGAGAAAAGATGTCATCAAAAAGTGATCATAACAAAAAGCTTATGCAAGCTGCCATCGCGCTACTGATTGCCGTAAGCGGTGCCTTCGCGGCAATCTTTGTTTTCCCGCCCGCGCTTTGGCTGCTCATCGCGTTGTTTATTGCCTTCCTTGCATATATCATTGTGCATTTTCGCATAGAATCAGCATTCATGAAAGGACTGGCCTTCTTATTGCCCTTTTCCCTTGAATTTCCATTCATGTCCGGCTCTATGCTGCGTGTTCCCACCGAACCCATGATCGCAGTGGCCGCCGCGATACTTGTTTTGCATGTTCTTCGCAGGCCGGCTTCCATCAAAATGCCTGTTGTCAGGGAGCTGGCATGGACACTTCCACTGATCACCGTCTTTGCCGTCAGCACGGTATTTTCGTCGATGCCTTTTGTCTCATTCAAATTTTCCTTTGTAAATATCATCTATTTGCTTGTATTTTATGTATTGATGATGATACTTTCCAGGGAAAAGCCCGGGCTTTTTCCGCAAATGCTGTTGTTTTACGGCTTAGGCTTTCTGATGGTGACGCTTTTGTCGCTCTACCGTTTCTGGCAGTGGGACTGGAACCCCATCGTGCTGCGTGGCATTTTTCAGCCATTTTATAACGACCATACCATTTTTGGTGCCTCCGCAGCCATTATGTCGATATTCTGGGCAGCAGCATCACAAATGGAAAGAGGCGCCGGCTGGAAACTGCTATCATGGATACTCGCTGGGATATTCCTGACCGCTGTTTTGCTGAGTGGAAGCCGCGGCGCACTTTTGAGCCTGGCGTTTGCCGCTTCGGTATGGCTGTTGTTTCTGTTGAAACCAAAACCCGCATTGATCGTTTTGGGATTTGTTGTGGTGCTGTCGGGTGTGTGGATGCTGCGCGAGCCACTGGCAGACCGCTTTCAGCAAACAGAAGCCTTGTCGTATGACCGGGAATCCGGGTTGCTCGACAGAACACGGTCGGTGGGAAATGTCACCACCGATGTTTCCAACCTGGAGCGATTGAATCGTTGGGTGTCAGCATGGCGCATGTTCCTGGAAAAACCTCTGACGGGCTTCGGCCCCGGAACCTACCAGTTTCAGTACATCCCCTTCCAGGAGCCCGGACTGATGAACCGGTTGTCCGTTACCAATCCATGGAATGTGCCGGAAGGATCGGGCGGAACGGCACATTCGGAATATCTGCTCGCCCTCAGCGAAATGGGTGTCTTTGGCCTGCTTTCGTGGCTGCTGCTCATGGGAAGGTGGTCGTGGCTTGCCCTCCGTCGCTGGCGGTCGCATCCGAACCGAAAACAAATGATGATTGCCCTTATCGCTTTGTCAACCTACTTTTTCCACGCCCTGGTAAACAACTTCCTCACCACCGACAAGTTTGCCTTTCTCTTCTGGGGAACAGCAGCATGGCTGGTTTCCGGTCATTTGTATCATGAGAAGGATGAAGTTGGGGATGGGGAAGAGGGACTTGAGGGACTTGAGGGACTTGAGAGAGAGGGTGAGAGTAGATAGTATGTAGTAGTTAGTAGGCAGCAGGTAGTGATGCTGGCCCGAGGGGAGACCTTTGACATTCTGAAATTTCGACATTTCGACATTTCGACATTTTGACTTTTTGACCTTTACACATTTACACATTAAAAAAAACCATGGGTCACATGCATACAAGAAATATTTGGGTATTGGGCGGTACAGGGTACATTGGCAGTGCGCTGGTGAATCACCTGGCCAGGGATCCTGCGAACCGGATACACATACTCATTCACCGGAATGTTCCATACCGGTTTTTGGAGCGTTTCAATACCATCACGGGCAGTATATCAACCTTTGATCCCTATTGGTTTGGGAGATATCCCCCCGATGTATTGTTTCATCTGGCCCGGCCGGCGGGAAGCCGCGGCATCACGCGGACATGGGCTGCCAGCCGCGGAGAGAAAGCCAACCGTCGGCTGGTCAATATCATGAAAGGCCTGGACAAACCACCGGTGGTTGTTTATGTATCCGGATCGTTACTCTACGGGCCGAGGCCGGATCATGACCCTGCCGTGGAAAGCAGCCCGCTGGCACCTGCGTCATTTGCTGCGTATTATCATCAGAATGAAAAACCCTGGCTGGAGGCTCAGCAGAGAAATGAACTGGATGTTCGTTTTGCCCGCCCCGGATGGATTACCGGTCCGGCATCATGGTTTGAACAATTCTTCTGGCATCCCATGATGATGAATGCCAAAATCCCATGCTACGGCAACGGCCATCAACTCATGTCGCTCATCCACCTGGATGATGGCGCCGCCATGATCCAGGCACTGAGCAGATCGGCAACAAGGAGTCAAAACCTGAATATATTTGTGGGAAAACCGATTACCATGCGATCATTCTGCGAGATCCTTTCAGAGATCACCGGTCTGGAGATAGAACATATTGATGAACCAACCATTGAAAAACGAATGGGCAAAACTGTTGCGCAGGCATTGACGGCATCCATACCAATGGCTACCTTGTATCCCGAATTACAAAAAGAAGCGCGGGTCCGTTTCTCCTCCAACAGAGAATTACTTGCCCATGTGATCGGGCTTCTGAAAAACAAATAAAGTATATTCGCCCCATGACCAGAATGGCGTTTTGTTCAGGGCCAGATCGGCTTTCCAGAGCAATGGACTGATTTTGCGGACCAACCGGTTGATCCTGTGGTAGTACCATGCCGGATGGAGGATGGAATATCCCTGACGTTTAACAAGTTGAAATTGGGAAAAAGCCCTTTGAATACGACGAGGGGTGTAACATCTGCTGGGCAGATACTGCGAGGGTGAATAACCGCCCCATTCTTTCCTGTAGCGTGAAAAAGCCGCCCTGAAACGAAGCTTCATCAACTCCATAAGCATCCCGGCAACATAATTCCTGTTTACAAACGATAACACCAGGTAACCTCCGGGTGCAGTAGCATCAAAAATATGCTTAGCGGCCTTATTCAGATCATCAACGGTATTCAGAGCGCCAAAAAAGACATAAACCATATCGAACTGACGACCGGGATAAATCCCGGCCAGGTCTTCCACGCTGCCTTTGTCGGCCCTGACATTCTGCAGACCCTGTCGCGTTATTTTCTCCGCAGCGGCTGATTGCATGGCTCCCGAAATGTCGATGCCGGCCACGCGGACGTCCGGATGTGTTTCGGCAAAATGAACCAGGTCCAGACCCGTGCCATAGCCGATTTCCAGCATATCACTGAATGGATAACGCTTCACCACCTCCCTGAAATCCTGACGAATGCGCTGTAACACATGATTTGACCAATACCGCGAATCAAAATCACCGGCATCTCCATCATAATAGGATTCTACTGTCTGATAAAAGGAGTTCATAAAGCCACACGTTGGTTTTGATGTTTCACGGAACGGGTTTGAGATGCCATTTGTAGGCTTAAAGGTGGCATTGACGACTGATAATGATGCTTGTATATTCGTGACCTGAGCTGTATGCCGCTGTCCCTCTCGAAAACAATCATTTTCCAGCAAAACCGGTTCATGATCCGCTGTTGCTGCCGGTTGGGCAAATAGCGTAACTCGTTTGACTGAATGCTGAAGCTTCTTTCAAACAAAGCTTCTTCCATATGGTTGAATTTTTTGCGGATAATCTTTTCCGATACCCTTTGTAAATAACCGTCAATGCCATCGGTCAGTCTGTGATCCAATAGAAATTCAAAGAATTTTTTTAAAGGCTTGTTTTTTTTGATGGAAGGTGAACGCCGATAAACCGGCAACGGATAATAGTCTTTTATCCAGGGGTTTTCCTCCATCATCTGCGCATGTATCTCATTGTTGAACATGGGCTGCAGGAAAGCGATTTCGGTAGCGATGAAGCGGTTTTTCTCGCTGATGGCCAAATGATTTGTATCCACAAAATAATTGATGCAAAAATTCCGGTAAGAGTTCCGCAGGAAGATTTTTTTGAACAACACCAGCATGCTTCTCACCAGCCAGAGCCTTTGGGGTTTTGTCACGATAAAGTAATCGATATCGTCGTTTTTACCCATATAGCCCTTTGCTATGGATCCCGAAAGCATTACGGCTTCCACGAAAGGGAAGGAGGCGATGATGCCCGAGTATTTGCGGGCCGCATCCATTCTCTTTTCTGCCAGCCTGTTGCCATTTAGGCGCCGGTCGACCATCGCAGGTTTGCCGCGGTAGTAGTAAAAACCCCGTGAATATCCCAGCATACCTGCCTCCACAAGCTTGTCCAATTCGTCAAGGGCTTGCCGGGCATCATCGCCACGAAGGCCGTTGTACAACAGCAATTCGTCCCCGGTAAGGGGATAGGCAAAAATGTCGAAATACAGGATGGTTTTGATCAGATCCTTTACCATGGCCTTTCATGATTTACCATTGCTGAATGGCATTCCTAAATCATAAACAAGATTAGGCAAAACAAGTTCATTGCCGGCGGGGTAAAGCTTAGCAAACGGGTGTTTTTATTATGCCCTGCTGCCCCTGTATAGGCCGGGCTTGACCGGCCTTACACGTTTTGTTTTAATGGGGAGAATGTAGCGACAGGGCTTGACCTGTCCCTATTTTACGGCAGTTTGGTGGGAACCAAGACCATCCTGTTTCCGTGGAAATACCAGTATACCGTCAGATCCTGATTCCTATAAAGGCAGGTTTCCGTGTTTTTTTGGCGGCAGGCTTTCCCGCTTGTTCTCTGTCATCTCCAGTGCCTGGATTAACTTCAGGCGGGTATGACGCGGGTAGATCACTTCGTCGATGTAGCCCAGACCGGCAGCCTTGTAGGGTGTACAAAACTTCTCACGGTAGTCTTCAACGGCTTTTGCTTTTTCCTCTTCATTGAGTTTCCGGTAGAGGATATTCACGGCCCCATCGGGACCCATAACGGCGATTTCGGCACCGGGATAGGCATAGTTGACATCGCCGCCAAGGTGCTTGCTCGACATCACACAATAAGCACCACCATAGGCTTTGCGTGTAATCACATTGATTTTTGGAACGGTAGCTTCCGCGTAAGCATAGATCAGCTTTGCCCCGTGCTTGATAATGCCTCCAAATTCCTGGTCTGTGCCGGGAAGAAAGCCGGGCACGTCTGTAAAGGTGATAATGGGAATGTTAAACGCGTCGCAGAACCGGACAAAGCGGGCTGCTTTGATGGATCCGTCGATGTCGAGCACCCCGGCAAGTGCCGCAGGTTGGTTGGCAACAAAGCCCACCGGCTTCCCGTTCAGCCGTCCAAAACCGATGGCAATATTTTTGGCATAATATGGCTGTACTTCAAAAAAGTTGTGATCATCGGCCACACTGTGGATAATATCCTTGATGTCGTATGCTTTGTTGGGATTGTCAGGTACAATGGTCTGGAGCTTCTCATCGATACGGTGAGCCGAATCCGTGCATGGCTTCACAGGCGGGTCCTCCATGTTGTTGGAAGGCAGAAAGCTCATCAATTCGCGGATCATCATCATGGCCTGCTCATCGTCATCGGCCCTGAAATGAGCCACCCCGCTTTTGCTGTTGTGGGTGTTGGCACCCCCAAGCTCTTCCTTTGTAACCTCTTCATGGGTCACGGTTTTGATCACATCCGGACCGGTTACAAACATATAACTGCTCTCTTTGGTCATGAAAATGAAATCGGTGAGTGCTGGTGAGTATACGGCACCACCGGCACACGGACCCAAGATAGCTGATATCTGCGGCACAACACCGCTGGCCCGCACATTTCGCATGAAAATATCCGCGTAACCGGCCAGGCTTTCCACCCCTTCCTGTATGCGTGCGCCACCACTATCGTTGAGACCGATCAAGGGTGCCCCCATCTTCATGGACAACTCCTGTACTTTCACAATCTTGTCGGCATTGGCCCGGCTCAAAGATCCGCCAAAAACGCTGAAATCCTGGGCAAACACATACATGAGCCGGCCGTCTATCTTGCCGTAACCCGTTACGATACCGTCACCCGGTATCCGCTGTTTATCCATGCCAAAATCCTGATTGCGGTGAACCACCAACTTGTCCAACTCCACAAAAGTTTCCGGATCCAGCAGATCGTTGATACGTTCCCTGGCCGTTTTTCTGCCCGATGCATGAATTTTTGCGATTCGCTCAGGACCGCCACCCAATTCTGCCGCCTGATTGCGTTTCTCCAACTCCTGGTATTTGTTGTCTTTCGTTTCTTCCATATGGTAAAGGTTTTGCAAATAGTTCCGTTTTCTTTAATATATCCTTTTTGAAATACAAATTGGTTTAATGAAAGTCGATGATGACCAGCTCCTGCCGGGAATCCACATTCTGTCCCTCACTGACATTTACGGCACTGACAACACCCGCCTTTGGTGCCTTGAACTCGCTTTCCATTTTCATGGCAGAGATCACCAGAATGGTCTGACCCGCTTCAACAGCATCGCCTTTTTCAACAAAAAGCTTTACCACTTTGCCGGGAATGGGAGAAGTGATCACCGCTTCATCATCGGATTCCTGCGCCTGCTTGCGACTGGCCAGGTATTTTGACTCCGCATCAATGATCTCAACCTCAAAAGAGTTTTTGAAGGTGTTTACATCGTATTTTTTAATGCCGTTTATGGGTATCAGCTCCACATTGAATGACTTGTTCTGATAAAGAATAGAATAACTGCCCTTGCCGATCTTTACAAAATCAAGGGCGTATTCCTTCCCGTCAACCGAAACAAGTAATTGTTCTTTCTGCCGGCTAAGTATCTCCACATGCGCAACGCGGTCCTTCAGTTTAACTTGGTATGACATAATGGTTTATGTGTTTGGTTTCGTTTTCTTGTTTTAATGCCGGGTTGGCTTTAATTATTTTTTAACTTATTGCCATGCTGTTTGTTAGAAACTAAATGTTCTTCATAATGAGGAGATTCCTTTTCTCCAACAAACTTCTTTGCGGCTTTTGCGTGTTTTAACCTTTGCGGCCTTTGCGTGGAACTATTTATTCTACGCAAAATCAATATAAAAATGAGCAAATGTAAAATGTCACGAGGTCAAAAAGTCAAAAGACCGGTGAATTCCAGCCCATCATTTCCACCTATCTTTTTCCTTCTTACATTTACTTTACCAATTAAAACTTAATAATTGCTGATTACTTCTTACTGTCTACTTCCTGTTTACTACAGCCTGAATACACTACGCACCCTTGTAAAGTCTTTCCAATTGTTTTTCAGGGCGGTCATTTCCTTGGGACTGGCTTTTTCCAGTTTTTGCAGGTATTCCATAAGCGCGGTAATGATCACGATGTCTTCACAGTTTTGGTCACACGGGTCATTGCGCATCAGGAAGTCCTTGTTCTCATCAATGAAATGGGTGGTATAGTCACCTTTGACAAATCCATCGGCCTGTATGATTCGCTCCAGGAATTTCAGGTTGTTTTTAACACCTGTGATCTTGAATTCTTTCAGGGCACGTTGGGTGCGCTCCAGGGACTCTGTGCGATCCTTGCCCCAAACGATCAGTTTGGCGATGAGCGGGTCATAATACAGGGGAATTTCAAATCCTTCGTAAATAGATCCGTCAACCCTGACACCTACACCATAAGGAATATCTATATGGGTTACCTTTCCGGGGGCCGGCATAAAGTTGTTATCCGGATCTTCTGCATACACCCTGCACTCGATGGCATGTCCCTGCTGTTTGAGTTCAGATTGTTTGAGTTTAAGCGGTTCGCCGTTGGCAATGTGGATTTGTTCTTTTACAAGGTCAACCCCCACAACCCTTTCGGTGATGGGGTGTTCCACCTGCAGGCGGGTATTCATTTCGAGGAAATAGTAGTTGAGGTCCTTGTCAACGATAAACTCGATGGTGCCGGCGCCCCTGTAATCAACCGCCTTTGCTGCTGCGATGGCTGCTTCACCCATTTGCTCACGTCGTTCAGGGGTTAAGATGGGAGATGGTGTTTCTTCTATGATTTTTTGATGACGCCGCTGAACAGAGCACTCGCGTTCAAACAGATGGATCACATTGCCATGGGCGTCGGCAAGGATCTGGTACTCGATGTGATGCGGCGACTCGATATATTTTTCAATAAAAACGGCATCATCACCAAAGGCTGTCCTGGCCTCCGAACGGGCTGCACGCAGAGCAGATTTCACCTCCTTGTCGTTTTTGACAAGCCGCATGCCTTTGCCGCCACCGCCGGCCGAAGCTTTAATCATCACGGGCAGCCCGATCTCTTCAATGGTTTTCAGGGCCTCTTCTTCCGAGTCGATTTTGCCCTCTGTGCCGGGTACAACAGGAACCCCTGCATTCATCATCGTTTTCCGCGCTGTGATTTTGTCACCCATGGTGGAAATGGCATAGGGCGAAGGCCCGATGAAGATGATGCCGGCCTCATTGCATCGCGCAGAAAAATCCGCGTTCTCCGACAAAAACCCATAACCGGGATGAATGGCATCCGCACCACTCCGCTTTGCTGCACGCAAAATGTTGTCGATGTTTAAGTAAGATTCTGTGGAGGGAGATGGACCAATGTGAAGGGCTTCATCCGCATATAAAACATGCAGCGCACACCGGTCGGCGTCTGAATAGACAGCTACTGTCTGGATGCCCATCTCGCGACATGACCGGATGATCCGGACAGCAATCTCCCCGCGATTGGCCACCAACACTTTCTTTATCATGCGTTAATCTTTTGTTTAACTTTTGATAACGTAAAATTAGGAAGTTTTGTTTAATCACCAAATAATATATGTTATTTTTTTGATGTATTTTTTTGGGTGCAGTATTTCAAACCTTTGATCCATAAGGTGTTAAGGGGATCAGATTTTCAGTTATTTGCTTCGCGTCATTTATGCTTCGCGTCATATGCTTCGCGTCATATGCTTCGCGCCATTTATGCTTCGCATGTCATTTGTAGTCATTTAGCGCTTCGCGCTGTCATTTCAGGTCTTTGTCGGGGTATATTTGTTTCTCGCAGATTGACGCAGATGTATTCGCAGATTTTCGCAAAAAAGAATAATCAGCGTCCATCTGCGATTTTTATCCGCGCAGATCAGCGAGAAATAATCATTGTGCTGTTATTGATTTCTTTCATATGAGAACTTTTTGTCCTCCGTGTCCTTAGTGTTAAATTTTTTAAACCACAAAGACAGACAGAATTTACACAAAGGAAAATCGGAAATTGATCATTGAAAATTATATGCTTTTCATCATGTACTTTGCGTCACGTACTTTACGTCACGTACTTTGCGTTATATGCCTCGCGTCATATGCTTCGCGCCATTTATGCTTCGCATGTCATTTGTAGTCATTTAGCGCTTCGCGCTGTCATTTCTTGTTTCCCGCAGATTTTCGCAGATTTTTTCGCAGATTTTCGCAGGTCTTCTTCGCAGATACTTTGATTGCGCTTAGTACAAGTTTTTCGCGGATAATATAATGGGTAATTTATAATTACTACTTTCCAGCTGCCTTCTGATGCTTGCCACTTTTTTGTTCATTGCCCGTAAAAAATTGGATGGGCCAAGGTCTTTACCTGTAAATGATTTGTTGTGGATATAATTTCCTGTTTTGTGCATTGCAGCACCCAAAAAAAATAAGATTCTGTCTGTTTGGTTTACACAGAAGGCACACATATTAACTTTTTCTATAACTAAAACAATTAGCAGCCCAAGCCTGCCCTGAGGTAACGAATGTGTGCTGCG
>REEA01000082.1 GCA_007695305.1 Bacteroidia bacterium | reverse complement strand
CTTTATCCCAATCATCATAATAATATTCAATAATCTCCACGATCACATCCTGTTCATTGAGGATATATTCCTCCATGTATTCGGGATACCATTGACCGGACATGAGATATTCCCAGACACGCTGCACCAATGCATCATTATCATTAAAAGTATCATTGGCGCGGTACCCGTAAACCAAATCCCATTCATTGGCATCATCATCATAAAGAAAAAAACCGTAAAATGTTTCTTCACCCCAATGGTCGTAAGCTGTTTCCATGGCAAAATAAGGTTTCCAGTTGTTATTTTCATGTAAATGGGTTTCCAGACGGATGATCCTGCCTTCTTCGTCATAACTGGCCACATTCTTCTCCTGGGGTGTATAGTTGTTGCCATAGAAAAACCATAGTTCCAGTTCATGGATGAGTGCTGATTGCCCGTAATAGGACGGAATTTCCTTGGAATATGGATACCATGAAGTTGTTTTTCCGTTAAACATACTAACCAGCATGCTGTCGGCTTGTTTGCTGTTTTTAATGATCATGGCTCCGGCTTCCCAAATTTCGGGCGTTTTTTGAGCCTTTACATCTTTTTCAGATGTATTTTTAAAGCGGGCACTTTTGGTAGTGTGTTTTTTTTCCTTTGCGGAAGAAAGAACACTCTGGCACAGGCCCGGATATACCAAGGCCACCAGAAAGAGGACGAGTAATGTCTTTTTCATGTGCGTGATGGTTAAGTTATAAAATTAGCGGGGATCTTGATTTACAGGTTTTTAACCATAATGCCAACCAGCAAACCAGATATTTGCCAGTGTCAAAAAGCGTGCCAGAAAATTAGGATATATTCAGGGCTGTGGATATTATTTTATTCGGTATCAAAACCGCCTCCGGGTTCGATTCCGGGGATTTCAAAGATCCCAAAATCTACCACCACGTTTGCGATTCCATTGACCACGAACTGAACGGCAATGACGGCCAGGATCAAACCGAAAACCTTTGTGATGATCTGCCTTCCGGCGTCGCCAAGGTAACGCACGATGACTTTTGAATAAACCATTGAATAATAACAGCTTACTGTAGTAAAAAGCACCGCCAGGAAAACGATCACCGTGTGATAAATGGTTGGTGCCTCGCTGGTTAATATCATCACCGTAGCAATGGAGCCCGGTCCACTGATGAAAGGGATGGCAAGCGGTATTACGGAAATATCGTCGGCGATCTCTCCTTCCGGCTTTGTGTGGTCCTCTTTGTTTCCATTACGGCTGCTGATCATGCCCATGGCAATGCCGAACAGGATGATACCTCCGGCTATGCGGAAAGCTGCCAGCGTTATACCGAACAACTGAAAGATCAAACCACCCAGCAATGCAAAAATAAAAAAGAGACTGGTGGAAATGCGCGTGGCCTTCATGGCAATTTCTTTTCGCCTTGGTTCATCCATCTGGGTGGTAAGCGACATAAAAGCAAAAGCGGTAGTCAGCGGATTCACAATGACAAAAATACCTGCAATGGTGATCAGTAAATAGGATAATGTTGTTTGTAAAATATCAATAAATTCCATAAGAATTATTTTTTGTATGAATGATGTGCCTTTTAAAGGATTAAATATTCGCTTTTTGACGAATAAACACCGCTAATATACAAAAACGTGAGGATTTCACCAAATTTTTTGCTAATCCAAAACTATTTATGGAATAACTATAGCATCCTAACTGCCTGATTTTGTTTTTGATGATGATAAGGTCTCAATTTTTCCAATTGAAATGGTTTATGGGTAACCGTTCCACTCGGTTATCAATCATGAATCACCTGTTTTCGTCCAGCCGCATTGGCTGTATTTTTCCGTAAGTGAGTGTGCGCCAAAACCACTCAAACGGCCCAAACCTGAAATGCTTTAACCAATAGTGACTCCAGACAACCTGAACTGCATAAATCAACACCGTAAGCAATATGCCCTGCCAGTAGTTAATTTGTCCGTACAATCCAAGCCCGTATGAGAAAGCGATGGTTGTACATATCACAGATTGCATCAAATAATTGGTAAAGGCCATACGGCCAACTTTGGCAATTGAATCCACCAGCTTTCTGAACAACCCTTTATGGTAAGCAAGTGTCAGCAAATAGAGATAAACGAACATCTGTGCCATACCGCCGATTATGGAGCCGGCAATGATCATTAGCATGCCCCAGTCGGGCATCATCATGGAATAGGTCATTGACGAATAGGCGTAGAGTGAGGTAAATACGATAGCAATGGGCAAGCACCAGTAGAAGACCTTTTTTAGTATCCTGAGCGCGTTTGGTATATCGCTGAAAACCTGCTTTCTTCCCATATAAAACCCAATTAAAAACAAGGACACGATATTTGGAAAAATAAAAAGGATACCGTTAAGCGAATGGGTGTAATCTGTTAAACGAACCCGCATGATCTCTCCAAAACTGCCTGTGCGATAAACCTGCACCGCTCTTTCAACAAAGGTGGCAGCATACTTTTCCTGTTCGGCAAAAGATATCTTTATTGGTTCAGCAGCTTCGGGAATGTGCATCGCAAGCTGCAACAAGGCAACCAATCCGGCCACCATTACGATGGGTAATAGAACAAAAACGCCGGCCCAAACAAGCAAGGTTTTATCAGAACTTTTGTGGAACCAGGTCATGACAAAGCCAAACAATGCATAAATAATCAGGATATCCCCATGCCATAGGAAAACCACATGCAATATTCCAAAAATCAGCAGGTAGAGCAGTCTCATCCTGTAGCGGAACACAACCGGTCTAAGGTTGTCAGAAGCCTTCTGAATGAAAAAATAAAACCCGATACCGAATAAAACGGCAAACAAAGGATAGAACTTGCTT
The DNA here is from genome assembly GCA_007695305.1 of Bacteroidia bacterium. Classification (GTDB taxonomy): domain Bacteria; phylum Bacteroidota; class Bacteroidia; order Bacteroidales; family UBA7960; genus PUPG01. The sequence goes on along the minus strand of REEA01000082.1, from coordinate 448 downwards.
TCAAAGAAGAGCAGGATAAATAACCTTGCGATTTTATTGGGCAGATCATCCCAAAATACCAAATCCCCCATTTGGGCAAATAATGGTGCATTGAACCATGCCATGTTAACAACAAGGATACCAAAAATGGCAATACCCCTGATAAAATCGAGTATAACCATGCGCTCTGATTTCTTCAAAGGCTTCAGATTGATTGTTGATGTTTCCATAATACTTATTTTGATGAAACTAGTTTAGAACATTCAAAAATAATGGCCTTTATCAGGCATCGTGCCAATGCATACATGGCAATCATTTTCAACGGGTATCTTTTACTTACAGAAACATCCTCACCCAAAGTTGTTCATGAACGCACAATGTATGTCCGCTTTTGAACAAACATCCAAATATTAAGCTAAAGACACCAAAACACTCTGCAAATAAAAATAAAACCTGCAAATATAATAGT
>REEA01000147.1 GCA_007695305.1 Bacteroidia bacterium | reverse complement strand
CCCCCCGACCCCGAAGGGGTCAAACAACAGTAGCCCCGGGTGCAACCCGCGGGAAAGCGATGACCCTGGCAATAGGAGAACCCCGAATGGGGTTCAATATCCACCCTTGGCGAAATAAATCATCCGCCCCGCCAAAGAACAGAAAAACAGCAGGAAATACAGACATTTACACATTTGCACATCCATCTGTGTCCATCTGTGAAAACATCTGTGTGTATCTGTGGATATCAACAATATGGTATGCTTTTTAGAGAATTACTTGCCGGCTGGTTGGGTGATCAATCAAAAAACACGACTCAACACCTGGGAGCCTTGCAGTCTGTCCCTCTCGTTGTAGGTTTCCGACCTGACCAGGCCAACATTTTCAGCATGATATTCAATACTTTTTGACCTGGAACGGATGGGGATGCCCATGGCCCTGGTTTCAAAGTGTGTAACATAGGAAATTTTAAAGGCTTCAAATGTACCGGCCGGAACTGTGACGGTTTCTTTTGACAGTACTTCCCGGTCTGTGATTCGGATTTGCATTTCCGCCATTTGCATGCCACCGCTTCTGATGGAAATATTCATTGAAGCATCAGGCAGCGTTTCGCCCACTCTCATATCGGTGGGAAAAATAATGCCATCGCCTTCGATCTGCATATCCATGTCTTTGAAACCCTCAAGCATCGCTTCGTTCAGGAGTGACTCCATATCGATATACAAAATGTTTCCTTCGCATACGATATTGTATTCAGCTTCAAACTGTGGCCGGTTCCTTCGGTCAAATTGTTCTGTTGCAAGTGTGGCAATGATTCTGTCTCCTTCAGTCTCCACCTGTTTGATGGTAATTGTCTGACTGCCTTCCAGGCGGTCGCGTTGGTCATAGTGTTCATATACCAGTCCGGTGTTTTCCACCAGGGGCAGATAATAGTTGCACATCTGTGAAAATGCAACAAACGGGATCATCAGAAAAAGAATCCCAAAAGCAAGTGTTTGAATGGTTGATTTCATTGCTTATACTTTAAATTGGTTTGAAAATGTTATTCAGAATGAGTTTAAACAAAATTAATGCAACTAAGTCAATTTTGCAAGGTTTGCAGTTAAAAATCCATTGAAATCAAAAGGGAATACTTATGCTTTTATGCACTTTCCCGTCCGCTAATGAAATATTGTGTTTATTTTTGACAAAAAAAGTCATGATCAAGCAATACAGTTTAAGGTTGCCGGCCTATGCCCGTGGTTTTCATCTCATTACCCATCACATTGAGAAGGTTTGCAAGGATTTACCTTCAAAGGGGTTGGTGAATATTTTCATTCATCATACTTCGGCCGGTTTAATGATCAATGAAAATGCTGATCCTTCGGTCCGTGCAGATTTAAACAAGAGCTTTGATCACCTTGTTCCCGAGCGCATGCCTTTTTACACCCATACGATGGAGGGTGATGATGACATGCCTGCCCATGTTAAATCGGCACTGACCGGTGTTTCGCTGACCATTCCCATTAGCGGCGGGAGGATGAACCTGGGTACCTGGCAGGGGATATTCCTGGGCGAGTTCCGTGACCATGGCGGCGGGCGTAAGCTGACCATCACGGTTTACGGAGAGTAAGCTGTTTCTTATTTCTATAAGACAACAGGCAACAAACATTCCAACATCACTTTTGTTAACATTATACAGTGAAGGCATAGTGTGGATCACTGCCACAATGGTAGTGGTGTCCATACTGTTTTGGGGATTTTGCTCATTTGTGCGGCAGGGCGTTTTATTCTGCCATTGGTTTATTCCCTTATTTTGGATGGTAAAATCTCTGTTGTGTAATCGCGAAGATTTGGAAACATATAGAAAAGGAGTTCAAAAATATGTCAGATCATTTTTTTAAACCAATAGCATACAAGGTAGAGGGAATGACATGCACCAATTGTGCATTGGGCATACAGCGTGCCCTTGAAAAGGAGGGGTTTCATAATGTGTCGGTTGATTTTGCCGGTGGTGAAGTTCGTTTTGAGGTGGCTGATGAAAGCCGTTTGCCTGTGGCCATAAAGCGCATTGAGAACCTGGGATATAGCGTAAGGGATTCAGTTTCTGCCGATGATTCCGAAAAAGGCGGCATGGCCCCCATTGAAAAAAAATTCTGGTTCACGGCCATATTCACGGTGCCACTGATCCTTGCTATGTTTATTCCTGTGGATTTTTTGCATAACGATCTGTTTCAACTGGGACTAACCATACCGGTATTCATTGTGGGGTTTTTGCATTTTGGCAGAAGTGCCTGGTTCAGCCTTCGTGCGGGTGTGACCAATATGGATGTGCTGATATTTCTTGGAAGCACGGCTGCCTTTGTTTACAGTTTGGTTGGCACCATTTACCGGTTGGGTCACGATTATATGTTTTATGAGACTTCGGCGAGTATTATTTCCATTGTGCTCCTGGGCAATATGCTGGAGCACCGGTCGGTGAAAAAGACCACATCGGCGATTGACGACCTCGTGCGCTTACAGAAAAATACGGCCAGGCGACTGATAACGGAGATGTATGAAGGGCAGGAAACGGTGGAAGAAGTTGATGCTTCGCTTGTTGAGGAAGGTGAGCGTGTGTTGGTGAATACCGGGGATAAGATTCCGGTTGACGGTGAAATATACTGGGGTAATGGCAGCATAGATGAGAGCCTGATATCGGGTGAGAGTGTGCCGGTTGACAAGCGAAAGGGTGATAAGGTGGTAGGTGGTACAATGCTGTTGTCGGGTACTTTGCGTGTAAAGGCAACGGCCACGGGCAAGGATACTGTTTTGTCGCAGATCATTGAACTCGTTCGCAATGCACAGCAGGACAAGCCCAGGCTGCAGAATCTTGCGGACAAGATCAGCATGTGGTTTGTTCCCGCGGTGGTGGTGATTGCATTGTTGACCATTTCCTATTGGTTTTTTGGCACGGATTTGCCTTTCCGCGATTCGCTCATGCGCGGTGTTGCCGTTCTGGTCATTGCCTGTCCGTGTGCCCTTGGACTGGCTATCCCCACGGCTGTTGCCGTAGGGCTTGGAAGATCGGCGAAAAATGGCATTTTGCTAAAAGGGGGTACAACCGTTGACAAATTCAATGCGATTGATACGGTGGTGTTTGACAAAACCGGAACCATTACCACCGGCAAGTTCAAGGTAAAAAACCTTCAATGCTTCGGAAAGTCCGAAGAAAGCGTAAGGAGTTTGTTATACAGTTTGGAAAAGCATTCCAACCATCCCATCGCGCAGTCCATAACCACTTTCTTCAAGGGGTCGGGAACTGTTCATTTCGAGTCGGTTGAAGAGCTCAAGGGAATTGGTGTGAGAGCTACCGATAAGTCGGGCAATACATTTGTGGCGGGTTCTTACCAGGTAGCATCCCACATTACCAACGACGACAGTCGCAATGTGTATCTGTTAATGAATGATCAACTGATTGCCTGGCTTGACCTGGAGGATGAGGTAAAAGAAGGTGCGGTTGAAACCATTGCTTTTCTAAAGAAGCGGGGTTTGAAAACGATATTGCTCAGTGGCGACTTACGGTCGCGTTGCGATTCTATAGCTGCTGAGTTGGGCATTGACGAGGTTTATGCAGAGAAGTTGCCTGCTGAAAAGCTTGAAATCATTGAGCGCTTGTCGGCAGAGGGCATGAAGGTGGCCATGGTGGGAGACGGCATCAATGATGCTCCGGCTTTGGCAAAGGCATATGTGGGTATCAGTATGAGCGATGCTACGCAGGTCGCGGTTAAGTCGGCGGATGTGGTACTTCTGAAAGGTGATCTTTCTCTGTTGTCAAAAGCTTTTGGTACTACCAGAACCACGGTTCGCACCATCAAGGAAAACCTTTTTTGGGCATTTTTCTACAATGTTTCTGCCATTCCGCTTGCCATAGCGGGATTGTTAACACCCATCGTTGCCGCTTTTGCCATGGCGGTTTCCGATGTGATCGTGGTGCTTAACTCTCTGCGGTTAAAGCGTCGCAGACTAAGGTAGTTTGGGGTTAAACCGGTTTTTGGATAACCCGTTTTCCATTGCTTTTTTTATCCGTTCATCGACATCAGAAACTCTTCATTATCTCTGGTATGGCGCATTTTGTCCAGAAGGAATTCCATGGCCTCAATGGGTGTCATATCGGCGATGAATTTGCGCAGCACCCAGATGCGGTTCATGATCTCTTTATGGAGCAGCAGGTCTTCTCTGCGGGTTCCTGAGGCAACGATATCGATGGCCGGGAATATCCGTTTGTTAGACAGGCGGCGGTCGAGCTGCAGTTCCATGTTACCTGTGCCCTTAAATTCTTCAAAGATCACTTCATCCATTTTTGAACCGGTATCGATGAGTGCTGTTGCGATAATGGATAGAGAGCCTCCTTCTTCGATGTTACGTGCGGCTCCGAAGAAGCGTTTAGGTTTGTGCAGGGCGTTAGCGTCAACGCCACCCGAGAGCACTTTGCCTGATGCCGGCGACACTGTGTTGAAGGCCCTGGCAAGACGGGTAATACTGTCCAGAAGGATCACCACGTCGTGGCCGCACTCCACCATGCGTTTTGCTTTTTCCAGCACAATATTTGCGACCCTTACATGCCGCTCGGCGGGCTCATCGAAGGTTGAGGAGATCACTTCCGCATTCACGTTTCTGGCCATTTCGGTTACCTCTTCAGGTCTTTCATCGATCAGCAGCACGATGAGATATACTTCCGGGTGGTTTGCGGCAATGGCATTGGCAATTTCCTGCAGCAGGATGGTTTTACCTGTTTTGGGCTGGGCTACAATCAATCCCCGCTGGCCCTTCCCGATGGGAGCACACATGTCGATGATCCTGGTGGATATTGTTGAACCGGCATGCCCGGTAATCCTGAATTTTTCGTCGGGGAAAAGCGGTGTGAGGAAGTCGAAGGGTACGCGGTCGCGGACTTCGGCCGGGATGCGTCCGTTGATGAGCTCTACCTTGATGAGCGGAAAATATTTCTCATTTTCCTTGGGTGGGCGTATGCCCCCTTTCACGGTATCCCCGGTTTTCAAGCCAAATAATTTGATCTGACTTTGAGATACATAAATATCGTCCGGTGAATTGAGGTAGTTATAATCGGACGAGCGAAGGAATCCATATCCGTCGGGCATGATCTCGAGTACGCCTTCAGCGGTGATGATGCCGTCGAACTCATACACCGGATCTCCCGTGCGCTTGTCAAAGGTTTTGGGTTTCTGAAATGCTTCCTTTTCCTTATCTGTAACCCGTTGCTGTGTTTCCTGCGCACCCGTTTTCTGCTTATCTTTGAAAGCATCGGCTTGTTCGGCTCCTTTGGGCAAGTCTTCACTCACAGTGCCGGTGGCAGGCCATTGTTTATGATCGGTTTTTTGTTTGTCTTTTTGCTCAGTGCTTTCAGAAGTATCTTTATCAGCAGGGGCTCCCTTTTGATGCTGGGTTGCTTTTGATGGGGCATCATGGGCTGCCTGTTGTTCTTTTTTACTCCGACGACCCCGTTTTTTTGGCGGCTCCTGTTTTTTCTCCTTTTGTTCTTCCGTAACGGCTTTACGCTCTGCCGATGGTTCTGTGACGGCTTTACGCTCTAACGATGGATCTTTACCGGCTCTTTCCCGGGAATCCGCTACTTTTTGTTGGTCTTTGGTTTCTTCTTTTTGGTCAACAGTTGTTCGTCCGGAAGAACTTCCCGCAGGGATGCGCTTCCGGGGGCGCCCGGGTCTCCGGCCGGGTTTGTTTTCCGTCTTCACTTCCGGTGCCGCCCGGTCCTTGCCCTTGTCAGAGGGAGGACTTAAAGCCTGTGCGTCAAGAATTTTATATATTAAATCTTGTTTTTTGTATGAATCGACCTTTTTGATATCCAACTCTTTTGCAATTTCTTTCAGGTCTGCAAGAAGCTTACTGTTCAGTTCTACTATGTCGTACATGAGATATAAAATAAGTTTGGGTAAGTTTACAAATGATGATGAACGGTGTGCCTGCTTAGGGCAAAACGTATGTCCCTCTCTGACAGGCTAGGCCAACAAACGAAAAAAGAGCTGTTCTTTATTAGCTGTCAGCAAAATGAATAAGTGGTTTTGGTATATATTCAACAGAAAAAAATCAAAAATGCAGGAATCGGTGCAAATATACATATTTATTGTTTAATGCAAAAAACTTTTTTATGAAAGCACCGATTTGCCCCATATTTGATTCAGCCTATTTTACGTATATTTGTAACGTATTATTGTGAACCGATAAAAAAAGTATCATGCTACAGAGAATTCAAAGTATCTTTTTGTTTCTTGTTTTCGTCTTCACGTTCTTATTTGTTGTTTTACCACTGGCGAACTTTCCTCTTGAATCCCCTGATATGCCTTTGCGCATCAGCAAGTTTCGGGATTTCTATGCATTGTTGAATGTATCCGGTGCATGGATGGGCTTTTTGTTGCTTGTATTGTTCATTGTTTCAGCACTCCTGACGATCTATATTACCTTCCTTTACAAGAAAAGATTGTTGCAGATACAGCTTGGCCGCCTAAATATGTTTTTGCATATTGCCATGATTGTTGTTGCTTTTTTTATGATTGATAATGTGCAGAAACAGGTTAACGATGCTGATTTTTCCTATGGCCCGGGGATTGTTTTCCCGCTGCTTTCTCTATTGTTTATCTTTCTTGCCAACAGGGCTATAAGAAAAGATGAGGAATTGGTGAGATCAGCTGATCGTTTTCGATAAGCCCTTTCATCCTTTTACTAGCCAACGCGGTTCAAAATTATGGCCGGAGCGTATAGCTGCCTATCGTTTAATCCGTTTAATCCTCCAGTCTTTTGATGATATAATCGGAGCTGAACAGCCGCAGTGCGCCCATATATTTCAATTTAAATTTGATGAAGTCGCCCACCTGGTAGTTTTTCGGGTTTTTTCCCAGGTCTATGACCAGGATATCGGAACTGGCGCCGGCCATTTCCATGTTTTTGTCCACCGGAATCAGGAAGTCAGGTCCAATATCCAGCAAACCGACGTCCAGCAGCGCACGCCATGATGTTTTCCCGTAGTCATCTGTGTTGATCTCATAGGATTCGCCCGACGGGTTTTCGGCGAGGTTGCCTTCCGGAACGACGGGCTTTTCAAGAAGTTCAATAATCTCAGCTTTAAAAGTGATCACATCATCCTTCATCCCTTTGATGGTTTTGCCGGTCCACAGGTTGGCACCAAAATAGAGTGTTTCACCCACCCGGAAATGATTCAGACCGGGAGGAACCTGTTGCTTTGCCAGCATGGGGATGGTAACGGATGTGCCACCGGAAAGCAGTTTGATTTTTCGTTTAAACTGCACCTCGACTATTTGTTTGTAAAGGCTCAGCTGGATCAGTTTGTCCCTGGAGGGCATCACGCCGTAGAGGCAATTCAGATTTGTGCCGAACCCGATGATTTCGATGTTCGGGAGCTCAAAAACCTGTGAATAAAAGTTCACAAGGTCTTCACCCATCACTCCCTCCCGCAGTTCGCCCATCTCCACCATGATGATCACTTCATGTATCTTATCCTGTCTGACAGCCTCTTTTGAGATCAGCTTGAGCGTTTCAAGGTCGGTGTTCATGCTCACATCGGCATATTTGACAAGGCTTCGAATACTTCTGCGTGGTGGTGGTTTGATGTAAATGGTTTTTACCGTGGGATCAATACGCTTGATGGTTCGCAGGTTGGAAATCCTGGAGTCCATCAGTTCTTTCACACCTAAATCAATTATTTCTTTGATATACAACTGATTGCCGCAAAGAAGCTTGGTAACCACTCCCCATTGAATGTCATGATGGTCGAACAATTTTTTCAGGTAATCGTGGTTATGCTTCAGCTTTTTTCGGCTGATCGCTATTTCTGCCATGATGTTTCTTGTTTAGCGGGTCCACCGCATTTCAAGGTATTTGCTGGTAAAACCAAGCTTTTCATAAAGGTACCGGGCGGGGTTTTCAGGTTCTACGTGCAGTTTGATATCGCCCTCTGCCTTCTCAAATGTTTTTTTCATCAGTTCTTTTCCGAGGCCTTGCCCGCGATAATCCTTGTGCACTGCAATATATACCAGGATGTTTTCAGGGATGTAACCGCCCATGCCTGTTTTGTTGATTACAACGGCACCCGTAATTTTGCCGTCGTCTTTTGAAATCAGGATGAAGCCGCCAAACTTTTCCTTGTCGTCGAGGGCAAAGTTGATGCATTTCATGATGTGTACATGCTTGTCGCCAAATTCATCAAGGTGTTCAAATAAGAAATCGGCGATTTCTTTCCTGGTTTCTTCCTGAACTGTCTCTGAAGGGAAAAAATACGAATAATCCATAAAGCGTCAGTTTTTTGAAGTGTTTTTGGTGAAATTAATGAAAATAAATGACATAAGTGCCAGTGTGATCCCAAATATGTTGGGGTCGAGGTCGAGAGGGAGGTCCCATTCGCCGATGATCAGTGTGATGGTTGTACCTCCTCCCAGCAACATTGACCAAAATGCTGCGGCAGGGTGTGGCCTTTTCATAAATAATGCCCCGACAACGGGGATAAAAAGACCGGAAACCATGAAAGCATAAGAATGCAGCATCAGATCCAGTACGCTGGGCATGACCGATGCAAGCAGAAGGGCTATCGTACCAAGCACCATGGTAAGCCCTTGTGAAACCAGCAAAAATGACCGGTTGCTTTCGGGTGCCTTGAACCATTTGGTCAGGATATCCGTGAGAAAGTTGCCGCTGGATGCCATCAGGCAGCTGTCGGCTGTAGACATGATTGCGGAAAAGTATGCTGCCATCATCAGTCCCATCAGCCCTACCGGCAGCACGGTTCGCAAAAGCAGAGGTAAACCCTGTTCACTGTCGATATCTTCTGCACCTGCAAAACCCAGGTATTCAAACATTCCCTGTTCGATGGCCACCCTGGCGAACAAACCAAGCAAAACGCCCATGAATGCCATTACCGGCCATTCAAACAATCCGGCAATATACCATGCCCGCTGCGCCTGCTTTCGATTTCTGGATGCATAGATGCGCTGGTAGAGGGTCATCCCTACAAACCAAATCGGGATGATGGTTACACCCCAGTTCAGGATCTGTTGCCAGCGAATGTTTGCCAGGCTGAAAAACTCCGGTGGCAATACTTCCCTGATACCCGCCATGCCGCCAACGCTGTAAAACGCGATGGGTATGCCGATGAAGATCAGTCCCGACATCAGGATGATCCACTGGATGGTGTCGGTGTAAATCACTGCTTTTATGCCTCCCATTGCAGTATATACAATCACGATGACGCCCATGATGATCAGTGCGGTTTGCCTGTCGAGCAGCGGGGTGAAAGTGGCTTCCGCCAGAATCGCACCTGCGAGCACCTGTGAGCTGGTAAACCCCAGGTAACCAATGGCAGAAATAATACCGGCCAGCAATGCCACGTTCGGATTGTAAAAACTGCCCAGAAACTGTGGGAAGGTGTAAAATGTCCTGGTTTCTTCCAGCTTTTTGACCCTTGGAATCAACAAAACAGCACTTAGCCATGCACCAATCAGTCCCGTAAACAACATCCACGATCCGGCCAGACCCATCACAAATCCCAGTCCTCCCAGTCCGATTGAAAATCCGCCTCCCACATCGGTGGCTACAACCGACAATCCAATATGCACACTGCCGATTTTTCTGCCCCCCACATAATAGTCATCAACTCCTTTGTTGCGGATGAGGAAATAAATGCCGATTCCTATCACCCCCATCATGTATAAGGCGAATACAAAAATGTCTAAAAAATGCATTTGATTGTAACAATGGATTTTTGTACGGCAAAGATAGCAATAATTTCGCCAAAGGCCAAATTGCTGTCATAAGGCTTTGTTCATAAGGGGCTTATGGGTTATGAATTATGATTAGTTTTGTATCCGTTTTTGTTCTGTTTCATCTGTTTATATTTGGTTGTTCTGTGATATTTTTTTTGAACGCGGATAAACGCTGATAAAAATCCGCGGTGATCAGCGTTTGCCAAAGGCAATCCGCGGCATCCGCGTTCAGATAATCATCCTATTGTGTGTTAAAGCATCCTGTCCTCGAATGATCAGCATCTTTCACATGGGCGTTTCATGTGTATGATAAGGAGTGAAAAAACCGTTCTAAACCAAAAACAAAAGACATGTATCCCTGGGGCAATCACCGGCGTTTTAATTCCTGGTCTGATGCGATCCGCAAACGCTTCAACACACGATTGCAAAAGCTATCCATCAACGCGGGTTTCACCTGCCCGAACCGTGACGGAACTGCAGGCTGGGGGGGATGCACATTTTGCAACAACAAAGGCTTTAATCCATCCTATTGTGATCCCGGGAAACCCATCCATAAACAAATCGACGAGGGATTGACATTTATCAGAAAGCGATATCCCCGGGCGTCACTCTTTCTGGCTTATTTCCAGGCATACTCCAACACGCATGCACCGTTAAATGTCCTGAAAGAGGTATATCATGAGGCCCTTTCCCATCCCGGCATTTTCGGACTGGTGATAGGAACACGTCCCGATTGTGTGGACGATGAAAAGCTGGACTATCTGGCGGAGCTTTCCCAAAAGCATTTCATCAAGGTGGAATATGGTGTAGAGTCTTGTTATGATGAGACCTTGCGGCTGGTGAACAGGGGTCATAACTTTGAAGACTCCAGGCGGGCAATTGAAGCGACCTCTGCCAGGAACATTCAGTGCGGCATCCACATGATCTTTGGCCTGCCGGGTGAAAGCAGGGAGATGATGCTGGCGCAGGCGGAAAAGATCAATGCCCTGCCCGTTGACACGATCAAGTTTCACCAATTGCAGATTGTAAAAGACACGGAAATGGCCCGCGAATATTTGAGGAAGCCCGACAGTTTCCGGCAGTTCGACCTGGAAGAATATGTGGACTTCATGGTTGCTTTCCTTGAACGTTTGCGTCCCGGCATAGCCATTGAACGGTTTTCAGGCGAAGTGCCGCCGCGCTATATTTTGGGCAAGCGGTGGGCCAATGTCAGATCCGATACCGTCATTGGCATGATAGAGCAACGCTTGTCAGAAAAAGATACGTTTCAGGGCAGGTTGTGTGTTTGATTTTCTTTAATTTTGGCCTTATTTTATAAACAGAAATAAACATATTTCTATATGGAGAACAATTCCAACCTGGTTTCCCGGATCCTGGGAGCGATTGAAAGAGTAGGAAATAAACTGCCCCACCCGGCTACTTTGTTTGCCATGTTTGCTTTTGCCATCATATTCCTAAGTGGACTGGCCTCTTTGTTTAATGTGACGGCGGTACATCCGGGCACGGGAGAAGACGTTGCCGCCTTTAACCTGCTGAGCAGGGAGGGTCTTCACATGATCATGACCAATATGGTGGTGAACTTTACATCTTTTGCCCCCCTTGGCACCGTGCTGGTGGCACTTTTGGGCATTGGTGTGGCTGAATCCAGCGGCCTGATGTCAACAGGATTGCGCTTGCTGGTCATTTCCGCACCCAAAAAGCTGCTGACCTTTGCCATCGTATTTGCCGGCATTTTGTCGAACACGGCCAGTGAGGTTGGTTACGTGGTTTTGGTACCGCTTGGCGGCATGATCTTTCTTGCTGTGGGTCGTAACCCCATTGCCGGTATCGCTGCTGCTTTCGCGGGAGTGTCGGGTGGATATTCGGCCAACCTCCTGCTGGGAACCATCGATCCCCTTCTCGCCGGGCTGTCAGAGGAGGCGGCAAGGATCATAGACCCCGCCTATAATGTAAACCCCACCGCAAACTATTACTTTATGTTTGTTTCCACCTTTTTCATTGCCGGCATTGGAACATGGGCTACGGAAAAGATCATCATACCCCGTTTGGGTGAATATAAGGGGGATGCACAACCGGAAGAGATCAAAAAACTGACGCCCGATGAAAAGCGTGGCATAAAGGCCACATTTCTGGCACTGATCGGGATTGCCATTTTGCTAGTGTGGAGCGCCGTCCCCATGGAAGGCGGTATCTGGTCGCATTTGCCGGGAACAGGGTTTATGCGAGACCCTGACACTGGAGGGCTGCTGCGCTCTCCATTTATGAGGGGAATTGTAGCCATCATTTTTGTTGTGGCAGCCATCCTGGGTATTGTTTACGGCATTGCTGCAAAAACATTGAAAAGCAATTATGATGTGATCAATGGCATGGGTAAGTCCATGTCTACCCTGGGAACATACATCGTGCTGGTCTTTTTTGCAGCACAATTTGTTGCTTATTTTAACTGGACCAACCTGGGATTAATATTTGCCATTCAGGGAGCCAATTTTATCGGGTCATTGGAAATGGGACGTATCCCCCTGATGGTGGCCCTGGTGCTCATATCCGCCTTTATAAACCTGGTGGTAGGCAGTGCCAGTGCCAAGTGGGCTTTAATGGCGCCGGTGTTTGTGCCCATGTTTATGCTCTTGGGTTATTCACCGGAGTTTACCCAGCTGGCTTATCGCGTGGGCGACAGCGTAACCAATATCATCGCTCCCATGATGTCTTATTTCGCCATGATCGTTGCTTTCATGGAGCGTTACGATAAGAAGGCAGGCATTGGCACCATCATCGCTACCATGCTTCCCTATACCTTTATTTTTCTTGGTGCCTGGCTGACTATGCTCATTATTTGGATTCTTTTGGGAATACCTATCGGTCCCGGAGCTCCCCTGTTTTATGAGCTTCCCGGCTAACGGACACATCCGGGTTTTTCAGCTCTTTTCCTTGTCGTTTTTTGGAGCCGGCAAAGAGATATGCGATCATCGTTTTTTTAGCCGGACTTCAATTTATGTGGGAAGTTTTTCTTATTTTTATCCGGGAATCTTATTAGCTATTTTATGATGGAAACAGGACAGGCAGATATCAGGCAAAGTGATGCCATTCTCGTTCCCGTAGACTTTACCGATGTTTCCGAATATGCCATTGATCATGCGATGGCATTGGCAAAAATATTCGAATACAGGATATATTTACTACATGTAATCAGCAAAAGACAAAAGGGAACAGACAAGGAAAAAGCAGCAGAGGAAAGACTTATTAGGACTTCCTCTGAACTGATTAAAGAAGGGAAAGTCCGGGTGACGCACATGGTGCGTGATGGGAATGTTTTTAAAACCATCAACAGCATGGCCGACAAGATCAGGGCTTCTTTTATTGTGATGGGTGTGCATGGCCGCAAGGGTATTCAGCACCTGACAAGAACCTATCCTTACAAGGTGGCATGCCGGGCCAGTGTTCCTGTTCTGGTTGTAAAAGACAAACACGACCATGTGGGTTTTCAAAACATTGTTGTGCCTGTTGACTTTTCCAGGCGAAGCATACAAAAAATAACGCAAGCCATCAGGTTTGCCAAGGTTTTTGCGGCCAGGGTAAGGGTTTTCGGCTTCCTTTCTTCCGAAAACAAAGCCAAAATCATCAACAAGGAAGCTCTTTTAAAAAGCGTTAACGACATTTTCCAGGAAAAAGATGTGCCTGTCACAACCGATCTTGTGGTAGACCCGGGCTCCGCCTGGCCGGATGCACTGTTGACCTTTGCCAATAGCGTTAATGCCGATCTTATCATGATCGTGGCAGAATGGGGAGGCAGGATACAGGATATTTTCTCCAGCAACCACACGGAACGGATACTGGACAAGTCGGATATACCCATTCTCACCATTATGCCCTGCGCTGAAGACCTGGAGAGCGAGGCTACAACATCAAAAAGATTGCTTGTTACCCCGTTTATAGATCCATTTGGCTTGATAGTGAAGCCCGGCAATATGTAATCATGGACATTTAATGCTTTGAAATGATCGATTTTGAAAATACCGCGATAGCTTTCCGGGACAAAAACAACAAAACCGTTCGAAAGGCCTATTGGCTTTTCAGATTGATTGGAAGTCCTGTTTTGGTAAAAGCGGGCTCAGCACTGCTGCGCTTTGCCTTATGGCTTGGCCTGCCTGTAAACTGGGTGCTAAAGCCCACTGTTTTTAGTCACTTTTGCGGCGGTGAGACCATCGAAGCATGTGAAAAAAGGATACAACTGCTTGGCCAATCAAATGTGCTCACCATTCTGGATTATTCTGCCGAAGGGAAAGAAACGGAAGCGGATTTCGAATATACCAAACAACAGATCCTGGCAACCATTGACAAGTCAGCCGTCAGCAAGCAGGTGCCCTATGCCGTATTTAAGCCCACCGGACTTTCCCGTTTCGCGCTGCTGGAGAGAATGCAATCCGGTGCAATGCTGTCAGATGATGAAACACAAGAGTTTGAGCGGGTAAAAGCCCGGTTTGATGAGATCTGTGCCTATGCTGTGAGTAAAAACGTTCCTGTGATGGTCGACTCGGAGGAAAGCTGGATCCAGGATATTGCCGACCATTTGGTGGAGGAGTTGATGTTTCGTTACAACAAGGAGCAGCCCATGGTGTTTAACACCCTCCAGATGTATCGCCATGACCGTTTGGCGTACTTGCACAATTTTGCCGTGAAAGCAGGAGAGCAAGGAGTTTTTGTTGCTTTTAAACTGGTTCGGGGTGCATATATGGAAAAAGAACGTGAACGGGCTGTCAAAAAAGGATATCCATCACCAATTTATCCTGATAAGGAAGCGACAGACAAAGCTTTTGATGAGGCTACGGCATTTTTGCTGGACAACATCAGGGAGTCGGCCGTTTGCATAGGGACCCATAACGAAACAAGTTGCAGCAAAGCCGCAGAGCGTATGAAAAGCTTGTCCATAAAGCCTGATCATAGTCATGTTTCCTTTGCGCAATTGTTGGGGATGAGCGACCATATCTCCTATAATCTGGCTGCAGCCGGTTACAATGTGTGCAAATATGTGCCTTACGGCCCTGTGAAAACCGTTGTACCCTATCTCATCCGGCGCGCCGAAGAAAACACCTCCGTCGCCGGTCAAACATCGAGGGAGCTGTTTCTCATCAAAAAAGAAATGCAAAGACGGAAATCTTCAATAATCATTCATTGAAAATCGATCATCGACAATCATTTTGCGCTGTCCTTCTTTGCCTGACAGCTTCGAAAGTTAATATCGCCAACGAAGCGGCAAGGTTTAATGAGTCGATACTACCGGCCATGGGTATATGAATGGCTTTGGAAGCGACCCTCCGCATCTCTTCACTTAAACCCTGTGCTTCTTCACCAAAGGCAAGGATCACCGGGCCGTGAAAAACGGCATCCATGTAATTGGTGCTGTTCTGCAAAGCAGTGGCATACACAACGGGAAGCCTGTTTTTCCAAAGCTTGCTATCGGTAACCCATTGGATGAATTCACCGGTATTGCAGATGCCTACATTTACTGTGAACGTGCAACCCATGGAAGCGCGGATAGCGTTTGGATTATACAGATCTGTTTTTGCGTTGCAGAGAAGCAGTGCATCCACACCTGCAGCATCAGCAGTGCGCAATACCGCACCCAGGTTACCGGGTTTTTCTATGCCTTCCAAAACCAGGATCATTGGATTGTCAGATAGCCGGATTCTCTTCAGGCTGTGCGTTTTTTGCGATCCCACAATCATTATGCCCTCCGCATCTTCCCGGTAGGCGAGCTTATTATACACTTTTCGACTAACATACACAGTGTTATGTGTGGCATCATCCACCAGCACCGGGTAGTTGGGGTCATCCTGAAACAACTCCCTGCAAACAAGTAAATGCTGGGATACAAACCCATTTGCCATGGCCAGCGATACTTCTCTGCGGCCTTCAGCCACAAAAATCCCTGATGATTTGCGCCGGGCTGCTTTCTGCTGAACACCCAGGATCTCTTTTACCAATGGGTTCTGCAAACTGGTGATGCTTTCCTTCATCTGTTTATATTTGGTTGTTCTTTGATATTTTTTTGAACGCGGATAAACGCTGATGC
>REEA01000011.1 GCA_007695305.1 Bacteroidia bacterium | reverse complement strand
TCCCCAAAGAAGAGGGCGACAATACGTTTAATGTCTGGATATACAACAATGGCGGGCAATTTGTGGCACAGAGCAGTTTCCGGGTTGAGGGTTATGAGCTGGAGATCAAGCCTTCCAAAATGGCCTTTCATGATGGCTATATATATGCACTCGCTAAGAAAAAGGGGGTTGATGGTGTGCCGCTGCGGGTGGTGCGGTTTCATCTTCAATAACAAATATAATTTCTAACTTCTTTGAACCCCAAGGAACTGGAAGCTCCCGAAGGAACTGGAAGCTCCCGAAGGGACTTCCAGCTTCCGAAGAAAAACCGTCAACAAAAAGGAAGCTTCCGGAGAATGAAAATCCTGTCAGGTCTTCAGCGCATCCACCGGTGAACGACGTGCAGCCTGGAAAGCCTGGTAAACAATGGTAATCGAAGCAACGCCCAGTGTAACAACGGCAGACACCAGGAAAAAGCGGGGAGTGAGGTTGATCCGGTAGGCAAAATTCTCAAGCCAGCGGTCTGCAACAATCCATGCCAAAGGCCATGCAATTACAATGGCCATCAAAACCCATTTTAGTATGACTTTGAAAAACATCATCATGATCTGTGGCAGCGACGCTCCCATTACTTTTCTCAGGCTTATCTCCCTGCGGCGCGATTGTACCATGTAGCTCGACAAACCGTATAAACCCAGCAGGGCAATGATGATCGCTATGAGTGAGGCATAAAGGATGATTTTGAAACTTCGTTCTTCGAAACGATATGAATGGGAAAAGACATCATCGAGCCAGATGCTGTTAACCCCGTAAGCCTGATCTGCTTGCATGAAAACCTGTTCAATCCTTTCACGTGCTGCCGGCAAATTGCTGCTGTTCACTTTTACCGAAACAATCCTGATCTCGTCGAAATACCGGTTAAAAACCAATGCCCTGATGGGTTCATGAAGGCTCTGGAAGTGGAAATCCTCAACCACGCCTATGATTTTGCCATGATACTCCCACAGAGACACATCTGCGCCGATGGGGTCCTCCAGGCCAAGCCGGCGTACCGTTTCCATGTTTACCACATATTCATAGTTGTCGGTTTGTATTCTTTCGTCGAGCCAGCGGCCTTCCAGGAGGGTAATGTCATAGAAGTCAATAAAATCATCTATGGTGGCAAAATATATGATTGGGATTGCATCGCTGGGATGTTGACCACGCAACCGAAAGAACTGGCTGCTTCCGCCCAAACCGGGCACAGCCTGCGAAGCAGTTACTGCCGATACTTCAGGGAGCTGCAGCAGATCATGTTTCAGCGCTTGGTACGACGACTGAATGCCGGGGGTTAAGCCCCGGAACAGCAACACGTTTTCTTTGTCGAAGCCAAGATCGTCATGCTTCATGAAACGGATCTGATTGTCGACCACCCACAGGAATGTAATGAGAAAAACCACGATGACAAACTGTGAAACCACCAGGAAAATGCGCAGAAACGGGGCTTTTCGTCCTGGACTGAGTTGGCCTTTCAGAATGGCGGCAGGCTGATGGCTTGCAAAACTGATCGCCGGATAAAGACCGGCTATCAGCCCTACAACCACCGCCAGTGTTATCAACGAAACAACAAGGGAAAAACCAAAAAAGTCGTAAAGAGCCAGATCGCGCTCCAGCAAAGCAGAAAACGGGGGAAGGAATAACTCCACCAGGATCAGCGAAACTGCCAGCGCAACAAAGGCTGTCAACACCGATTCGCCCAGGAACTGGAACACAATGTTTTTCTTTTGTGCACCGGCAACTTTTCTGATGCCTGCTTCGATAATCCTTTTGTCGGACCGGGCTGTTATCAGGTTGATGAAGTTAAAGACGGCTATGGTGAGAATGAAAACGGCCAGGCCTGTCATGATGATCATGTTCTGGAGGTTTCCTTTAGGGCTCAGGTCGCTGTCGAGATGCTGTCCGAAATGAATGTCTTTCAGGTTTTGTAAATGGATGGATACCTGGTAGTGCTCGCCAAAAACCTCTAATACCCTGTTGGTGGCAAAGCCGGTAATTTTTTCTTCCAGCACATCGTCAAGCGGGACATCCAGTAAAAGATAGGTTGCGAAAAAGTTTTGCAGTTGGTTCTGCTGTTCGTCAGGGATGATCAGCAGCGGCGCCAGTATCTCGAACTGCAGGTGCGTATTGGTGGGCGGATCCTCCAAAACGGCGCCCACAACAAGAGGTCTTCTTTCGGTATTTAGCTGATCCCTCTCAATATCAATCCATAAAACATCCATTTCCACCACCTGCCCTATAGCAGATCTGCCGGGAAATAGTTTTTCAGCAACAGTCCTGGTAAGTACCACATGTGATGGATTGTTGAGGGAGCTTACGAGATCTCCCTCCACGACAGGGAAGCTGAAAATCTCATTGAAGCATGAGTCCACATAAAAGATGCGGATGTTTGTAAAGTGGTTGTCATCTAATTCGATAGTGGTGTACCTGGGGAAAATTCTTGAAAAGGACTTGATTTCGGGGATGTTTTCCGAAAGGCTGGGCCCTGTCAGGGCAAGCGTGTAGGGGATGGTGGAATCGAAACGCCCGTGAAACTGGCTGATGGTCCTGTAAACACGTGGGGCATTCTTGTGCATTTCTTCAAAACTGCGCTCATGTATCACAAACAGGGTAAGAATGATGGTTGCAGCCATTGCGGATGCCAGGCCCAGGACATTGATCAATGATACAGTGGGTTGTCGCTTCATGTTCCTGAAGGCGAGCAGGAGATAGTTTCTTATCATTTCCGGTAAGGTTTAAAACACCCTTCTGTATCAAAAAATATTCCATACACATTAGGAACTTTATTGTCATTGTTTTAGGAAAAACAACCCTGGATACGTCTTTATAAAGAATGTCCGAATTTGTTCAGCGGTGTCCGTTTTTAACCACGCGACCTTCCAGTTGCTGGCGCAAGCTGGAAGTTCCCCGCCCTAGAAGGAACTGGAAGCTTGCGTCAGCAACTTCCAGCTTCCGGGCAGGTTAAATCATCAAACAACAGTATCCCAACGTTTTTCACGAATAATTCAATTTATTATTGACTGTTACTTCCCGTGAAAGGGAAACAGGTCTTTGTACCGCCTTTCTATGTCTTGTACCTCTTCCATGGTAAGCATGGAAAACTCCTTTTCGCAGGCTCTTTTCGACAGTTTGCCATTATTCTGCTCCAGAAATCGCATGAGCAAAGCCACCATACTGTCGGGCATCTGGAATATATCATCCAGGTAGTTTTTCAGTTTTGAATATAAGGGGACAAAAATCAACCGTTCCTGGCAGATTGTTCCTGATGCGGTGGCGACTGGAGTTGGTGCTTTCAAAGGTAGCAA
>REEA01000101.1 GCA_007695305.1 Bacteroidia bacterium | reverse complement strand
CCCCCTCCCACTTACTCAGTTAATACCACCTGTCATTATTTTGAAACATTATATATTACACCGGTAAGGTCGCAGCGAAAAGTTTTTTTTCTATTTTTACCCCGAAATGTTTGCATTTTTTAACAGTTTCAAAAGCTGCATGTACACCCGGCAAACAGCAACTTATTCTGACATAGGCAGATATATAAATAGATGACTTTGGCAATCACCCAACATAACCAATCTTCCGAAACCAATCAACCTGATCATACATGAAAAAAACAACGAAAACAGGCAAAAACAAAGGTCAATTTTTTCTTTCTCTCTGCCTTCTATCGGTTTTCGTACTAACCGGTTTCCTCACGCTAAGTTCGTTTACCGGAAACGCTGATCACTACGATGCGGAGACAGAGAAATACACCCGCGATGACCTGCGCAGAGGCCAGCGGCTGTTCAAAGGTTTGATGCCCTTTAACAGCGGCCTCCACGACTGCGCATCTTGTCACTACCCCTCACGAACCGATACCATGAACTGGAATCCTTCAGCATATGATCTTGCCATGCAATGGCTCGAAGATGACGATTACAGCATCCGCGAAAAACTCAGCATGCCTATTGGCACGAGAATGATCGAAGACCATATGGGAATGTCGGTCACGGAGCAGGAAGAACATTACCTGCAGGCCTATTTGATGGAAGTAGCCCGGAGAGGTCCGGGTGACTTGCAGGCAGTCCCTGTAAACGCCATGATATTTTGGGGGCTGGGCATTTTAATGGCGCTGGCAATCATCGATTTACTTGTTACCAAAAAAATCAAAACCAAAGTGTTTCATGTGCTGATACTGGTTGTGGGTTTAATGGTTCACATGCAATATGCCGTTGCCGAAAGCCGGAACCTGGGACGCACGGAAGGGTATGCACCTGACCAGCCTATCAAGTTTTCTCATCAGATCCATTCAGGACAACATGAAATCGACTGCCAGTACTGTCACACCATCAGCAAGTTCAGTCCCAGCGCCGGCATTCCTTCCAACAATACATGCCTGAATTGTCATAGCGTAATCAGAGAAGGTACCAATTCAGGACGCTTTGAAATCAACAAAATCCATCGCGCGGAAACCAGCGGCAATCCGGTACGCTGGATCCGTATCCACAAACTTCCTGATCACAGCGTCTTTAGCCATGCACAACACGTCAACGCGGGAGGTCTTGAATGCCAGGATTGCCACGGACCGGTTGAAACCATGCATATCCTCATGCAAACCTCAGACCTGTCCATGGGTTGGTGCCTGACATGTCACCGCGACAGCAACGTGGACTTTTCAGCCAATCCCTATTTTCAGACATATCAAAGGCTTTACGAAAAAGTGCTCAACGGCGAACTTGATGCGGTCACTGCTGCCGAGCTGGGTGGTGAAGACTGCATGAGTTGCCATCATTAATATCTTCATCATTATAATTATCAAGACTTTCATGATGAAAAACAATTACTGGAAAAGTTTAGAAGAAAAAGAAGGCAAAAATCCTGTGGAGGAATTGCAGGAACACAAAGAGTCCTCCATGATCGACGTACTTGCCAACGAATCCAATACCAAAGCTTCCTCACGACGCGACTTCCTGAAATGGTGCGGAATCAGTTTTGTTTCTGCAACGGTACTCTCGGCCTGTGAGAATCCGGTCAAAAAAGCCATTCCGTATCTTACCCAACCGGAGGAATTAACCCCCGGCAAGGGTATATGGTATGCAAGTACCTATCAACACGGCAACGAGTATTGTCCGATACTGGTAAAAAACCGCGACGGCAGACCCATCAAAATTGAAGGCAACTACTCTTCCGCCATTACCGGCGGCGGCACCACCGCACGTGTACAGGCATCCATACTGACCCTGTACGACAACGGTGCAAGATATCAGCATCCGCGCAAAAACGGACAGCCTATTACCTGGGACGATGCCGACCGCGAAATCATCGCACGGCTGAAAGAATTTTCAGCACAGGGCAGAAAAATGGCTCTGGTCACCCCCTCTCTGCTCAGCCCGGCCACCAAAACCCTGATCAGCCAAGCACAAGAAGCCTTTCCAGGACTCGAAGTGATCACATGGGACCCCGTTTCACTGGAAGGAATCCGGCAAGCTCACATGGAAAGTTTTGGAACCGCCGTATTTCCAGAATACCGGTTCGACAAAGCCAAACTCATTGTAAGTTTTGGCGCAGATTTCCTCGGCAGTTGGATATCCCCGGCGGTTCATGCCAGACAATATGCAGCAACCCGAAAGATTTCGCAAGACAAACCCGAGATGTCAAGGCATATTCAGATTGAAAGCCGTATGTCAATAACCGGCGCCAATGCTGACGAGCGTATCCCCGTTAAGCCTTCAGAACAGCTGAACATTCTCATGGCATTATACAATGCCATGGCAAGAGCCACAGGAAATACCGGCAGCGAAGTCCCGGATGTGGATTACGACGTGGATTCCCTTGCCCGTGACATCCTGTCCAACAGGGGACAGTCGCTGATTGTTTGTGACCATCAAAGCAAAGAAAGCCAGGTGCTGGTTAATGCCATCAATATCATGGCAGGAAATTACAACAATACCCTCCTCACCGAAAACCCGCTGATGACCGGCATGGGAGACGATACCCGCTTTGAACAACTGCTATCCCAAATGGAAGAAGAACAGTATGCAGCTGTGATCTTCTGCAACAGTAACCCGGTCTATCACTTCCACGACCGGGAAAGAATAACCAAAGCTTTAAACAACACGGAACTGACCATATCTTTTGCATCCACCAGGGACGAAACCGCTGAAACATGTACCTATATCCTACCCGATAATCACTTTCTGGAGTCGTGGAACGATGCCATGTTCAAAGAAGGACATTACAGCCTGGCTCAGCCTGCCATCCATCGCCTGTTCAACACAAGGCAAATGCAGGACACACTGTTGGCATGGATGGGGGATGACAATGATTTCCATACATGGTTAAAGGAATATTGGTCAGATACATTATTTGGGAAACAGTCCCGTTATCCCGACAGGGATTCTTTCTGGATGCACAGTTTGCAGGCAGGCGTTTTTGAACATCCGGTGAACCCGGTGGTTTTGCCTGCCATCAGGATGGCAGCCGCTACAGAGGCCATCCGGACACTCAGACAATACACTGCACAAAACACCGGCACAGAATACCTGGTTTATCCCCACCTGTCTTTATATGACGGTGCTTCTGCCAATAATCCCTGGCTTCAGGAGTTGCCGGATCCGGTAACATCGGTGGCATGGGACAATTTTGCAGCGGTTTCACCGGCATTTGCAAAAGCAAACAATATATCGGACGGGGATGTGATCCGGATTGGCAATGGGATGACCATACCGGTGCTCATACAGCCGGGGCAGGCAGATGACTGTATTGCCATTGCCCTGGGCTATGGACGAACGCAGGCGGGAAAAGCCGGTGACCTGGTTGGGAGCAACGCCTTCCCCTTGATACGCAAAGCAGGAACGGCCCGCTTTTTTAACGGACAGCTGGACGCATGGGAAAAAACCGGAGACAGCCATCGCTTCGCGCGCACCCAAACCCACTTCTCCATGGAAGGAAGACCAATCGTAAGAGAATCCACGCTGGACAAGTACCAAAAAGACCCGGCAGCAGGCAACGAGCTCCGCGCCTATCACCAAAAATACGCACTCACCCTCTACCCCGAAGACCGCTTTGAAGGCCATCACTGGGCACTGATGATAGACCTGAACGCCTGCACAGGCTGCTCCACATGCGTAATAGCCTGTCAAAGCGAAAACAACGTGCCGGTGGTAGGTAAAGATGAGGTTAGAAGACGCCGCATCATGCATTGGCTGCGCGTTGACCGCTACTACAATGGAGAACCGGAAAACCCCGGCGTTGTTTTTCAGCCGGTAATGTGCATGCATTGCGACCATGCACCTTGCGAAAATGTCTGCCCTGTGGCAGCTACCACACACAGCGTGGCGGGAATTAACCAGATGGCCTATAACCGCTGCGTGGGAACAAAATATTGCATCAACAACTGTCCCTACAAAGTGCGACGCTTCAATTGGTTTGCCTATGCCAACAATAAAGCCTTTGACTACCACATGAACTCTGATTTTGGACGGATGGTACTCAACCCTGATGTAACAGTAAGAGAAAGAGGTGTAGTGGAAAAATGTTCTTTCTGTGTCCAGAGAATACAGGAAGGCAAACTGAATGCGAAAAGTGAACGCAGAAAGCTTAAGGATGGAGAGATACTCCCTGCATGCGTACAAAGCTGCCCCGCGGGCGCACTTGTATTTGGCGACCTGAACGACAAAGATTCCAGGGTTGCCGGGCTGATAAAAGATCCGCGAAACTATCACCTGCTGGAAGAATTACACACGCTTCCTTCGGTAGGTTATCTGACAAAAATTCGTAACCCGAAAGCATAAAGAATCTAAACGCTAAGCACAAACAATACATATACATTCATGATCAGTACAAGTCTGGATCAAACTTTGGTCAAAGGGCATAAAAACTACGGTCAAATCACCGATGAGCTGCTAGCCAATACCGAGGGGCGCCCTCCACTCTGGTGGTTGGTAGGCATCGGCCTGGGAGGGCTGATGCTGGCCTTCGGCGGATGGGCCATGTACACTTCAGTAACGGTGGGACTTGGGACCTGGGGACTCACAAACAGCGTTGCATGGGGATGGGATATCATCAACTTCGTGTGGTGGATCGGTATCGGTCACGCGGGTACAGCCTTCACCATCTTTTTCCTCGTGTTCAGGCAAAAATGGGCCGCATCGATCAACAGATCGGCAGAGGCCATGACCGTCTTTGCCGTTATGTGCGCAGGACTGTTTCCGCTCATCCACATGGGCCGCCCATGGCTGGCTTTCTTTATCATGCCATACCCCAATACACGACTGCTGTGGGTAAACTACAACTCCCCACTCTTTTGGGACGTGCTCGCAATCAGCACATACCTCATCATGTCCATCACCTTGTGGTATATCGGTATGGTACCTGACCTGGCAACCATCCGCGACAGGACAAAAAACAAACTTAGAAAAACCATTTACGGTATTTTCAGCCTTGGATGGGATGGGTCCCTTTACACGTATAACAGGTATGAAACCCTAATGAAACTGTTGGGAGGACTGGCCGCTCCACTGGTTATCTCCGTGCATACCATCGTGGCACTGGACTTCGCCGTGTCGGTGCTGCCTGGCTGGCATGCCACTATCCTCCCACCCTACTTCTTCGCGGGTGCCATCTTCAGCGGATTTGCAATGGTACTCACCCTGATGATCCTCATGAGAAAAGTATTTAATATCTCCGATTACGTGACATTAAAACACTTCGATAACATCGCCCATGTGTTGAAATACGGCAGCCTTGTGATCGGACTTGCCTATGCAATAGAACTCTTTCTGGCATGGTATTCAGGAGTGGAATATGAAATATATACCTTCTTTAACGCCCGGGCATCGGGATCATTCTCAACGGCGTTCTGGATCATGGTAGTCTGTAACGCCATTGTGCCGCAGGTTTTCTGGTTCAAAAAAGCCAGAAAAAGCCTTCTCAGCCTGTTTATCGTATCCGTGCTGATCAACGTGGGAATGTGGTACGAACGTTTTGTTATTCTCGTATCTTCTTTGGCAGAAGATTTCCTGCCCTCAAGCTGGACCAGCTACCAGCCCACCATTGTTGATATCGGTATTTATGTGGGTACCTTCGGGCTTTTCATCGTTGGAATGCTGCTCTTTGTGAGATTTATACCGGTGATTGCAATCAATGAGGTAAAACCCATCTCACGCATTGGTAAAGAAAACAAAAAAACAGAAAAACATGTCGAATAAACATATCATAGGGGTATTTGATGATGACCAAAAACTGCTTACAGCCGTAAAAAATCTGACGCAGCATAAGGCAAATATCAAAGATGTATATGGCCCGTCAACCAGCCATGAACTTATCAAAGCCTTTACACGGGAATCATTGCTGCCTTTCCTCGCGGTGCTGGTGGCAATAGGCACCATTATCGGTGCTTTTGGATTCCTTTATTATACGTCGGTAATCGACTATCCCCTGAGGTACGGCGGAAAACCCTTGTTCAGTTTTCCACCCATGGTGGTGATCCTGTTTTTTCTGACAATCCTGGTAGTAGGTGGGGTGTCAGTCATCGCTTTCCTGGGAAGAACACAACTATTCCCCGGGAAACAACCTGTGATGATCGATCCCAGAGCCAGCGATGACAGGTTCTACCTCGTAATGGATCAAAACTTTAACCCGGAAGAGATAAAACTATGGATCATTGAGGCCGGTGCATTAGAAATTGTGGAAAAAGAAATTGACACACAAACCGGTTGGGGATTTTAGGTGTGAAAAAACAAATGGTCCTTTTTCAACATTGATATTAATTGATCAAGATACATTTGCAATGAGAAAAAACAAATACATAATGAGCCTGCGCATTATTCCGCTGATCCTGGTATCCTTTGGGTTATTTCTGATAACCGGATGCGACAGAACACGAATGGACAAAGGGTATGAATATTTCCCTGACATGGCACACAGTCAGGCATACCAGACATATTCGGACAACCCTGCCATGGAAGATGGTAAAACCATGAGAGAGCCGGTTGCGGGAACCGTACCGAGACATATGATCCCCTATCCTTATAGCGCTGACTTTGAAGGCAGGGAAATGGCAGCTGTCAACTTGCGAAACCAGCATCTTATCACGGAAACTTTGCTGGAAAAGGGTGAATCCCTATACCAGGTATTTTGTGCAAACTGTCATGGCATACATGGCGATGGCATGGGAAACCTGTTTACATCCGGAGCTTACGTTATAAGACCCTCCTCACTCATTGATGAAGAAGCAAAAAGTTGGTCGCAGGGAGAAATTTACCACGTTATCAGCACCGGCTGGGGCGTCATGGGAGCTCATGCCTCTTTGATCAGACCCGACGACAGGTGGAAAATAGTGGCATATGTAGAAGAAGTATTGCAAGCAAAGTAAAACAATATCCCATCATGGAGCATACATACAAACCATCAACATTGATAAAAGCCCTGTCAGGGGTATTGATCCTTATCGGAGTGTTAGCTGTTATTTACGGTTTTACGTCTGATCCGGCCCGAACATGGAGCAATATGCTGATCAACAATATGTACTTCATCACCCTGGCCATAGGTGCCCTGCTGTTTTATTCCATGCAGTATATCACAGATTCAGCATGGTCGGCATTGTTTCAGCGTGTGCCACTGGCCATAGGTGCCTTTTTGCCCATTGGAGCCGTGCTCATGCTGCTCCTGTATTTCGGGTTGCCCGACATTTACGAATGGGCGCTGCCGGGAATTACCGAAACCGATAAACTTATTGCCCATAAGGAACCTTTTCTGAATCTGCCATTTTTTATGACCCGGATGGTGGTCTATTTTACCATGTGGATTGCCCTGTTTGTTGTTTTGCGAAAAATTGCATCCAAAGAAGACTCTTCCGGTGGAATGGATCCGTTCATAAAAAGCCGCTACTATTCCAAGGTATTCATCTTCGTGGCAGCCATATCCTTCTCGTTAGCCGCTAAAGATTGGATCATGACCATTGACTCACATTGGTACAGCACCCTCTTCGGCTTCAGAGCCGCCGTTACCAGCATATATTATGCCGTAGCGGTCATCATCCTGATCATTCTTTATCTCAACAAGCTTGGCTATTTCCCACAACTGAACACAGCACACCGCAACGACCTGGCAAGGTATCTTTTCCGCTTCAGCATCGTGTTCGGCTACCTTTGGTTTATGCAGTTTCTGATTATATGGTATGCCAACATCCCCGAACTCACAGCTTATTATTACCCCCGCTTCCTGGGTGAATGGCAGGTATTGTTCTATGCAGAATTGCTTATCAATTTCGCGATTCCTTTTATCGTGATGATGTCGGATGTGGTGGGGCGCAACAAAATCGTGATGCCAACCATCAGCATCATCCTTCTGATAGGTTTGTGGGTAAGCCTTTTCCTGCAGGTTATGCCGGGCAGTACCGGAGAGCTGCAGTTTGGGTTTATTGAAACAGGAATGTGGCTCGGTTACGCAGGACTGTTTATCTTTGCAGTGTTTACGGCACTGTCGGGGTTAAATCTGTTGCCCAAAAACCACCCCCAACTGGAAGAAAGTATTCACCATCATATATAATCAGTATGCAACACAAAACAATTATAACACTGATCATTTTCATGGTCGCCATACCCAATTTGCTTTTGGCGCAGGATCAATTACAGCCCACCATGGACCCGGGGCCTTCCATTGCCATCATTGAGCACCTTGATGATTACATACCGGAGGATATCACCATCATCGATCATAATGGCAATCCGGTATTGTTTTACGACCTGCTTGATAGGCCCACCGCCCTGGCACTCGTCTATTACAGATGTCCCGGTATTTGCAGCCCTTTCATGACAGAGATCGCGGAAGTCATATCCCGCTCCGACATGATCCTTGGCAAAGATTACCAGGTGATCAACGTCAGTTTCGATTACCGCGAGGGGCCGCAGCTGGCAGCCACCAACAGGAACAATTATCACAACCTAATCAGGGGAGAATTTGATCCCGATGGATGGCGTTTCTTTGTTGCCGACAGTGCCAATGTGGCAAAACTGACCGAAGCCGTCGGCTTTCGCTACAGGAGAGCCGGCTTCGACTTCCTTCATACCACTGCCCTGATCTTTGTCTCAGAGGAAGGCAAAATCACCAGGTATCTGCACGGCACATATTTTCTGCCCATCGACCTGAAACTGGCCGTGGTGGAAACAGCGGCCGGAAGATCAGGCCCGAGTTTCAGCAGGGTGCTGGCTTTCTGCTACTCCTATGACCCCGCCGGCCAAAGATATGTGTTAGACATTACAAAGATCGGCGGTGTACTGATCCTTTTCGTAGCACTCTCGATTTTGGGGATACTCGTGCTGGGGCGTCCCAAAAAAAGACAAAAAGAAATTGCACAACCTTAAACACATACCATGTCAGACAATACAAACCATAAAGAGGTAAGCTACCTGGAATACCAGGGAAAGTATAGAGGGATCCTGGGATGGATACTATCCACCGATCATAAAAGGATCGGTTTGCTGTACCTGTATACCATGCTGTTATTCTTTTCTATTGCGGCCATTCTCGGTCTGTTGATGAAAACACAGCTGATCGCACCGGGTGAAACCATCATGGGTCCCCAAACCTACAACAGCTTTTTTACCCTGCACGGGATCATCATGATCTTCATCATTGTGGTACCGGGACTTCCGGCCGTGTTTGGGAATTTCTTCCTGCCCATTATGATCGGGGCCAAAGATGTGGCTTTTCCGCGCATCAACCTGCTGTCATGGTGGCTATACATCATCGGGATACTGATCGTGCTTACATCACAGTTTACGGGAGGCGGGCCACCTGACACCGGATGGACCTTTTATGCACCCTACAGCTTCCAAACCCCTACAAATGTGCTACCCGCCGTGTTCGGAGCATTTGTAATGGGCTTTTCATCCATCCTTACGGGGATCAACTTCGTGGTAACCATACACCGGATGCGCGCACCCGGAATGAAATGGCTCAGAATGCCCCTGTTTCCCTGGACCCTTTACGGAACAGCGTGGATACAGATACTTGCCACCCCGGTGATCGGTATCACCCTGATGCTGATCATCGCTGAGAGAATGCTCGGGATCGGTTTCTTTGACCCTGCACTCGGTGGCGACCCCATCCTGTACCAGCATCTTTTCTGGATCTATTCACACCCGGCAGTTTATATCATGATACTTCCTGCCATGGGCGTGATCAGCGAAATCATCCCCGTGTTCTCACGCAAAAGCATTTTCGGCTACAGGGCCATCGTGCTCTCTACAATGGCCATCGCCTTCGTGGGTTATTTCGTCTGGGGTCATCATATGTTTACCTCAGGGATGAGCGGACGCGCACTGTTTACATTCTCATTCCTCACATTCCTGGTAGCCATCCCTTCTGCCATCAAGGTATTTAACTGGGTGGCCACCATGCATAAAGGCTCCCTGCACCTGCACACACCATTTTTCTGGGCCTTGTCCTTCCTCTTTGTTTTTATGATAGGAGGTCTTACTGGTCTGGTATTAGGAGCTTTGGCAACAAACGTACACCTCCACGACACTCATTTTGTGGTGGCACACTTTCACTTTATCGTTTTTGGCGGCACCGGATTCGCCTTCATGGGAGCAGTGCACTATTGGTTCCCGAAAATGTTTGGACGAATGTATGATGCCAACTGGGCAAACCTCGGCTGGGGAATTTTCTTCATTGGATTCCTGTCACTCTATTTACCTATGTTTTTCCTGGGAATGTCCGGAATGCCCCGCAGGTATTATGACTACCTGCCTGAGTTCCATGGAATGAACATCCTTTCGTCTATGGGTGCCTGGGTAATGATATCCGGAATATTGATCATTTTTGCCAACCTGATACGCTCAGCCCGATCCGGACCAAAGACCACAGAAAAAAACCCCTGGGGCGGCAAAACATTGGAATGGCAAGTGGATACCCCTCCCACACTGGAAAACTTTGATGAAATTCCTGCTGTGGACAAAACACCCTACGATTACAGAGATTACGCAGAAAATACTAACTCATAATCAAATCCATCATGACCATTCATCGAGACGATCTCGCCGACAAATTTGGGATGTGGCTGTTCATCTTTACAGAATTGCTTCTGTTCGGCATGTTGTTCGTGGTTTATGCCGTTTATCGCTCAATGCATCCCGAAGCCTTCAGGATAGCAGGTGAAGAGCTCGATGTGGCACTGGGAACCATCAACACCGTTATCCTGCTTATCAGTAGTGCTACCGTTGCCATGTCAATCACAGCCATCCAGAAAGGAGATAAAAAACGCTGCCTGCAACTACTCAGCATCACACTCCTTATCGCTGTCATTTTCATGGTGAATAAGTATTTTGAATGGGGAGCCAAGTTTGAATACGGCTTTTATCCGGGTAGTGATGCGCTGGCAGAGCTCGGACATGGTACCATCCTGTTTTTCGGTCTTTATTTTTTCATGACAGGTATCCATGCATTACACATCCTCATCGGGATCGGCCTGTTTATCTATGTAATGCTACAGGTGAAAAAAAACAAAATTCACCAAACCGATTACATATGGCTGGAAAACACAGGCCTTTACTGGCACCTCGTTGACCTGATCTGGATTTTCCTGTTCCCGTTGTTTTATCTAATCCATTAATAACACAGAGCCATGAGCGAAGAAAAAACCCATATGGTCCCATATTCAACCCAAATTGCAGCATTGCTGGCCCTGCTGGTCCTTACCGGACTCAGTGTAGCCATCACCCAACTGGAGTTCGGGGGCTACAACACTTTGGCAGCTATGCTGCTGGCGGGAGCCAAGGCGGTGATCGTCCTGGCATGGTACATGCACCTGAAATATGAAAAACAGCTATTCCCGGTTATGGTGGCAGCCGTTTTCGTCATATTTTTACTGGTGCTTTTTGTCACATTTTTTGATTATTCATACAGATAATAAACGCATATGTACCCATTAGGCGCTTCAACATTTGTAGAAGGTGTAAACAATGCCTTCGTTTTTATCCTGGGAGTCTCATTCTTTTTTCTGATCAGTATCACGGCCGTCATTATCTATTTCCTGATCAGATACAACAAAAAGAGAAATCCCAAACCTACCCACGTAGAGGGCAATAACTGGCTGGAGTTTATCTGGACTGCCATCCCCTTAGTACTTGTAATGGGAATGTTTTATTACGGCTATGTGGCATGGATACCCATGAAAAGAATCCCCGACGAAGGCTTTCATGTAACAGCAAATGCCCGTATGTGGAGTTTTTCATTCACCTATGACAATGGCAGGGTTACCGACAAATTATTCGTACCCAAGGATACAGCCATCATCCTTAGCCTGAACGCAAGGGATGTCCTGCACTCCCTGTATATCCCGGCATTCAGGATAAAAGAGGATATGGTTCCCGGGCTGACAGATAACCGCATGTGGTTTCAGGCCAATAATACCGGGACATTTACCATATTTTGTGCAGAATATTGCGGCTTGCAGCATGCACTGATGTACACAGACCTGGTGGTGATGGAACCCGATGAGTTCTGGGAGTGGTATGCCGATACCACCGCAGTTGCACCTGTTATCCCGGAAGATGCCAACCTCGCCCTTCTTGGACGACAGGTAGTCGAAAGCAAAGGATGTATAGCATGCCACTCTCTCGATGGAACCGTGGTGATCGGACCCAGCTTCCTGGGAAAATTTGGTGATCCTGTAAGGGTAATTACTGACGGAGTAGAAAGAGAAATCATTTACGACGAAGAATATGTAAGGCGATCTATCTACGATCCGGACTACGACATTACCGTAGGATTCAGACGCGGCCAGATGCTAAGTTACGAAGGAGAGGTCACAGAAGATGAAGTGATGCTCATCATTGAATTTCTCAAATCACTGAATGAGTAAGAAGCTTTTACAAAGAGCGGCTTTCTGGCTCCAACTCGGAAAGCCACACATTTCACTGCCGGTAAGTTTGTCTTCCCTTACCGGCTTTTTGCTTTATGCAAAAAGTTTTGCGCCAGGATGGATTGCACTGTTTGCCGGAATATTCTGCTTGTCCTTTGCATCTGCTGCCATCAACCAGATCCAGGAAAAAAAATACGACCGCATGATGGCGCGTACAAGCAAAAGGCCATTGCCTTCAAGAAGTATTTCAACCCCGGAAGCCTGGCTGGTAACCACTGCAGGAGCCTTGGCGGGAACTTTGCTTTTATGGCAGGCCGGCGGATCAGCCGCTGCTGGCCTGGGATGGCTCAATATCCTGCTTTACAACGTATTCTATACCTACCTGAAACGAATTACCATCTTCGCCGTGATACCAGGATCAATTGTGGGAGCCATCCCCCCTGTAATAGGATGGATCAGCGCCGGAGGCGAACCCCTCCATCTGCATATCTTTATGGTGGCCATGTTCTTTTTTATCGGACAAATTCCACATACATGGCTCATTCTGCTTCGATATGACAGAGAATACCAGAAAGCCGGGTTCCCGTCACTGACCGGCTTTTTTTCACTGCGGCAAATCCGCGCGCTCACATTTGTCTGGGTGGTAGCCACGGCAATGTCAGCGACAATCCTGGCCCTCTCAGGTGTATTTCATTTCAAATTGCCCGCCGTGACCACCATGGCATTCGCCTTCCTCCTGGTGATCTTTTTCGGAAGATGGCTTGGAAAAATTCATACAGATGCCATTCGCCCCGCATTTATGGCCCTGAATATGCTCTTTCTGATCGTGATGCTATTGCTAATTACCGATAGCCTGCTGGCATGATCAACGCAATCGGTCAACGGATAATGATCTCATCAATAAAAATATAGGCATCCCCACCGGAACCAAGATGCCAGTCGGGAATTATCCCGTAATTGGTGGCATGAATCTTTACATACCGCCCGGAAATATTAACACCCCGCCCCAGATCAACCTGATGAATAGCATAATCTTCATGGTCAACGGTGTTTTCAATATATAAAACCTCTGTGAAGGTTTCTCCATCATCGGATATCCAAAAGGTAACATCCTCAGGCATCCATATCCAGGACCGGATATCCTGTATAAAGCCGGCTCCGATATACCCGATCTCTTTTTTTCTACCCAGATCCACCACGGCTTCAAAATCCGTTCCCTGGTAGCCATGCCAGCCACCCAGACGCCAGTTGGAAGCTCCCCTCACCCCGTCAATAAGCGCCTCAGGGCCTCCTCCATGATAGTCAGGATGATGCTGCGACCGGATTTCAATGGTCTTATCCAGATCAATCCTGACAAATTCGGCCTTTACCGGAAAGCTGTATCCGTAACCCTCTTTATAGGTCACCGCTTTAACAATCGTGCTTTCAGTGAGACGAAGGGGGCCTGAATATTGATACGACGACCTGTCCGGAACAGTACCGTCCAGCGTATAGTATATTTCGCTGCCCTCAACGATCTTTCCAATGCTTACAGGCAATGTATCACGAATCCTTCTGTCCTCAGCCTCAAAATAGGGTATCGGCAATAAAAGCTCATCAGTGATGTGGGTAACGGGGATATCATCATCGCTGCTGCCCCAATCCCTGTTTGGTCGCCTGCCCATCTCGAAGTGAAGATGCCCACCCTGCATGATGGTTTCGTGGGAAATCCATGAACGGCTATATTCGGTACCGTTTAATGTGGCCGACTGAATATAAAAGTTCCGTTCCGATACATTGTTGGCAGTGATCCGGAACATATTGCCGTTTTCCAGGAATATCTCCATCTCAGGAAACCACGGCGTACCAATAACATATTCAGGGATACCCGGACTAACCGGATAAAAACCCATGGCACTCATGATCAGCCATGCCGACATCTGCCCGCAGTCCTCATTGCCGCTCAAGCCATCAGGCAGGTGCGAATACAGTTCATCCATGATCATCCTTGCACGATACTGGGTTTTCCAGGGCCGGTTTACAAAATTGTACAGATAAGCCATGTGGTGACTGGGCTCATTCCCCTGGGCATACTGCCCGATAAGTCCGGTAATATCCTTCATGTCGCGACCGGTGATGGGATCATCCGTTTCAAACAACTCATCGATTTTTTCAGCCAATGCTTGCTTGCCTCCATGAAGGATGTAAAAACCGGTAATATCCTGGGGAACATAAAAACTGTAATGCCATGCATTGGCCTCCGTGAAATGCCAGTCGACAGTAGTCGGGTTGAAAGGTGTCAACCAGCCGCCATTGAGCCTTGGACGCATAAACCCGGTGGAAGGATCAAAAATATTTTTATAAAATTGTGCCCGGTGAATGTATTCACGATAAACATCATCCAATCCCATTTCCCTCGCCATCACGGCAATATTCCAATCGTTATAAGCATATTCCAGGGTTTTTGATATGGATTCATGTTCCATATCACCGGGGATATGACCGTATTTGCGGTAAACATCCAAACCAAAATGATCGCGTGTAGCACTGTGCAACATCGCTTCCATGGCTTTTTCAGCATCAAAATCCCTTATCCCTTTCATATATGCATCGGCAATCACCGATATGGCATGATTACCGATCATGGTATAGGTTTCATTGGCTGCGAGCTCCCAAATGGGAAGTAACCCCCCTTTTTCATACATATCAAGCATCACACGGATATAATCGAGCGTGCGTTCAGTATCCAGAATCGTCATCAGCGGATGCCACGTCCGGTAAGTATCCCAAAGAGAAAAAATGGTATACATGTCAAAATCCTCAGCCACATGAATCCTGTGATCCATGCCCCTGTATCGCCTGTCCACGTCGAAAAATGTGTTGGGCTGCAGAAAAGCATGGTACATTGCGGTATAAAAGGTGATCTTCTGTTCTTTTGATCCGCCACTCACCATTATACGGCTTAACTCCCTGTTCCATGCATCATGGGCATCCTGCCGCACACGCTCAAAACCCCACTCTGGTAGTTCGGCTTGCAGGTTTTTTCGGGCTCCCTCAGCGTCCACTGCAGATAAAGCTACCTTTACCTCAATCTGTTCGCCTTCTTCGGTGTCAAACCCCACAAACGCCTTTATGTTGGTTCCGTCCGCAAAATGGATCCCATCAACAGGTATGTCATCTACGGCTATTCCCTTGCGCTGAAAAGGCCTTGAAAACTCCATGTAAAAATACCAGACAAGGTCATCGGCCCAATTGCTTGACCTGCGCAATCCGCGGATCTCCGTGTCACTGACAAATTCTATCCATGACTCCACCACCCTGTCACGGTGTTCAAGGTCAATGATCAGGTTTGCCTGATCAGAGGCCGGAAAAGTGTATCGGTGGTAACCCACCCGTGTGGTAGCTGTCATTTCTGCCAAAACACCGGGTTTATCCAGGAACACCCTATAGTATCCGGCAGACGCTTCCTCCGTTTCCTTCCGGAAAGGAGACCTGTATTCCGTGTTGATGAAAACCGGATCACCCACAACAGGCATGATCAGGATATCATTGTAATCACCCACACCAGTGCCATTTAGGGCAGTGTGGGAAAACCCATAGATGATGCTGTCCGTATAATGATATCCCGACGCTCCATCCCAACCGGTTAAACGGGTATCAGGACTAAGCTGAACCATGCCGAAAGGCATACTGGCTCCGGGATAAGTATGGCCATGCCCATCAGTGCCAATGAAAGGATTCACATAATAGGCCGGCTCA
>REEA01000026.1 GCA_007695305.1 Bacteroidia bacterium | reverse complement strand
CATCCTCCTGTGTGTCAAAAATCCTGTCATGGGCGTTTCATGTGTTTATAATTTTGTAACTATTTGTTGTCCTCTGTTTTATGTTTTGGTTTTTTAAGCACCCAGTATAGCCCTTTCATATTGGGTTTCATTTCCGGGATGATCATTTGAATAACGATCATCTCAATCACAGAAAGGATGGCCCAGCTGATCATTATGTAATAAAACACCGGTGAAAAGCCAAAGAAAAAAAGCACGAAGAAGAAAGCACCCTGCAGGTAGCCTCCAATTTTGGTGGCATAGGTGTGCAGCATCGACATTTTCCCAAACTTAATAAATGAATGCAACAAGGCGATCACACCCAGAAATATAAAAGTGAACAGGCTAAACAGATAAGGTTGTATCTCCGCCATCTTAAACACCAGCAAACCGGTAAATGCCAGCGCATAAGTTACCTTGTCGGCAATGGAGTCCATGCGGGCGCCAAAATCCGTATGCTGGTTCAGCTTCCTGGCCAGAAAGCCATCCAGGGCGTCAGTCACCAGGTTGATGATGATAAAGACCACAAACAAGGTTTCCTTCCCGGAAAAAATGAACCATGCGATCAGCGGTGCAGACAAAAAGCGGTAAAAGGTCAAATAGTTGGGTACAGTGAAAAGATTCTCCTTTGCCATGGACTTTTATTTTTAATAATTATTTTAATGATGATAACCAATCCGGCATTTTCACCGCTCTGACTAAAAGGAGAAGCAAAACGTCTGAAAATACTTACGGCAATAATACTATTTTTTTTTAATATGCTTTTTTCATGATTGAACCACAGCGCGTCTGTTTTGTTATTACAACGAACGTTTAAAATCTTCTGTGTATGAAAAAGGTGTTGATTATAATCGGAATCATCTTTGCATTACTGATCGTTATCATTCTCATTGCCTTGCCATTGCGTTATGATGAAGAAAGCGTATTCGACAGCACGGACACTGTGCCTCAGGATTTGGTAAGGACCATAGAAAACCCCTATTTTGATGATAAAGTTACTTTTCTGAAAAAGTCTGCCGAAACGGGTGGGGCATACACCCTGCTGGAGATTGAACTTGGGCCCGGCGGGGGCAATACACCGCACTATCACCGGCGTTTCTCGGAAACATTCATTGCTGTTGATGGTGTTTTGGGTATTGAATTGGAAGGAGAAAATATATACCTGGAGCCCGGCAACAGCATCACGGCCGAAAAAAACGTGGTACACCGCTTTTTTAACCCCGGTGATGAAAGGATCCTCTTCCATGTGAAAACTGAACCGGGCAGTACGGGCTTTGAAAAGGCGCTCTATATATTATACGGTCTGGCCAACGACGGCCTTACCGATGAACATGGAATGCCGACGGACATCAACCACACGGCGGTATTTGTGCGTTTGAGCGACACCCACGCTCCCGGTCTCCTTGGTTTCCTGGCACCTGTGTTTCGCTGGATGGCGCAACGCGCCGAAAAAAGTGGCCTCCAGGATGAACTGTTGGAACGCTATTATTACAGTCATACTGAATAACAGGCAGGTCAAACCGCCGCGAAAGAATCAGTTTGTCACTTCCCTGTAAATGGCGCCCGGCCGGCCTTCAAAAGACGCATCCCGGTAAATTTCTGTCAGCAGCTCACTGTATGTCATCATGGCCTGTGTGGAAGATGCCGACAAATTGACCGTCAGCAGTCCGTTTCCCGGGATGCCCGGGTTGATCCGGATGTGGTCTCGTCCAATTTCTTTTAATATTAACGCTATGATGGTATAGCCCTCAATGCCGGCTTTTTTTAATTTCTGTGTGATGAAATGGTTGATCCGGTCTTTTTCAGACAGGGTGTGAAAGCCATACCACAAAAAGCATTGGGCATTCTTTTGCGCACAGGCCACAAACACATCCATATAATCCCAGCCCTTATCATTCGGCTGGTCAACAAAATAAGGATCTATGTGAATAAAAGAATGTTCTCCCGGCTCCGGCAGCAGCTCCATGATGCCCGTTCTGGAATCCTGCTGCATGGTTTGCACCTTTTCGCGAATGTGGAGTTTTTCCGCGTATGAATCAATATGCCGGAGGGGTGTCTCTTCAATATCAAAGAAGGTGTAGCGTGAGCCATGCGCTTTCAGGATATGCATGGCCAGCCCCGGTGAACCGGTGTACCTTCCCTGTCCGAAAGCTTTTTCCTGGATATGATAGTATTCCGAATCAAGAAGCTCCTTATGCTCCGGAGCCCTGTCCATGAAGTGATATATTCCGAAGGCTTGCCCGGGGCTGCGGCTCAGTGCATAATCTGCACTGGCCGCATTGGTTTCTATGTATTGAGCCGGCTTCTCGTTTGCCAGGGTGGTACACAGGGCGATATGTTTCCAAACATCCGCGTAATTTCCATAGTGAGAATAGGGCATGAGTCGTTTTTTAGCCGTAAAGATACAACCATTGAAGCTCTTTTGGCAGAAAAAGCAAACCCTTTACCGTTTGATCAGACGTTCAACACCTACCTTGTCGCCGCTCATCACACGTACGATGTATAACCCGGGCTGATGGCCGGTCAGATCAAGGGCATGCAACCCCTCAAGCGGGAGCTCCCTTTGGATGATCCGACCCCCAAGGAGGCTATACACCTCAACAAGCATGCTTTCTGTTTCGCCGTGAGTCAGCACTTCCAGTGTGAAGACCCCTTCGGTGGGATTGGGATAGACTTTGAAGAATAATCCGGGATCCCTGAAAACATCCGTTTCTGTTGGCATATCAGGCAATTCATCATCATGGGCTTCATCATTTTCTGTTGAACTGACCAGGGTGGTGAGATCACCACAGAATGTACCGTCCTGGTCGATATAGGCATGGACATTTGCCCCGGCCTGTATTTCAACACCCGGTGTGAAGAGAATGCTGTGTCCGGCCACGAGGTTTACCTGTGCCCCCGGCTCAAATACAGCATTGCTGACGTGGATCGTTTGCAGTGCTTCCACACATATTTCGCCGTCATCGATAGTGAAAAAGCCGGATACATCTGCGAATTCAGGTATATCAGGATCAATGATCATAACAATCACCTGGAACTCCATCGTACTGGTGTTTCCGTGAATATCTTCCGCAGTATAGACTACCACTGTTGTACCAACAGGGAAGAAATCCCCGGGTTCGTGGCTTCCGCTAAGGGATTCCACACCACAGTTGTCAGTAACCTCAGGAATTTCCCAGCTTACGGATGCACCCTCTTCGCCAGGTTCTGCAAACACAAAAACGTCAGGTTGTTGTTCAATTTCCGGCGGCTCTATATCAATGACTTCAACTACAAATCCCGAATACGATGGATTGCCATGAACATCCACTGCCGTGTAAATCACCGATGTTGGTCCCACCGGGAAGAAGTCGCCGGGTGCATGGCTGCCTTCGAGGGATTCCACTTCGCAGTTAT
>REEA01000012.1 GCA_007695305.1 Bacteroidia bacterium | reverse complement strand
TAAATTTTTAACTTTGCCTTTGACAAACGCTGAACAACGCGTATTTTTATCAGCGTTTATCCGCGTTGCGAAGCATCAGCGTTTAACCGCGTTCAAAAAAAATATCAAAGAACAACCAAATATAAACAGATGAAAAAAGCATACGTATTCCCCGGGCAGGGGGCACAGTTTGTGGGGATGGGCAAAGAGCTGTATGATGCTTCGGCCGAAGCCCGGGAGATGTTTGAGGCGGCCAATGAGATCCTTGGTTTCCGCATCACCGATCTGATGTTCTCGGGCACCGATGAAGACCTTCGACAGACAAAGGTTACGCAACCTGCCATTTTTTTGCATTCGGTGATATTGACAAAAACCCTGGGTGCGGATTTCACACCCGACATGGTTGCCGGCCATTCGCTGGGGGAGTTTTCCGCGCTGGTTGCGGCACGGGCACTTACTTTTGAAGAAGGTTTGATATTGGTATCCAAGCGGGCTGCTGCCATGCAAAAAGCCTGTGAAAAGGAACCGTCAACCATGGCGGCCATTATTGGGTTACCCGACGAAACAGTGGAAGCTGTTTTGGGTGGCATTTATGATGTTGTGGTGCCTGCCAACTATAACAGCCCGGGGCAGGTGGTGATATCCGGTTCGGAGCAGGGTGTAGATATTGCCTGTGAAAAACTGAAAGATGCCGGCGCAAAAAGGGCCATGCCCCTGAAAGTTGGCGGTGCTTTTCACTCTCCACTGATGGAGCCGGCACGCCTGGAACTGGCAGAGGCCATCAACCAGGCTTCCCTCAATACGCCCATATGTCCGGTATATCAAAATGTGAACGCGAAAGCGGTTACAGATCCCTTGCAAATCAGGGAAAACCTTATAGCACAGCTTACATCCCCGGTGCGCTGGACACAAATCATGCAAAACATGATCGCCGATGGAGCAACCACCTTTATTGAGGTTGGCCCCGGAAAGGTTCTGCAGGGGCTGGTCAAAAAAGTGGACAGGGATATTGAGGCCTATAGCGCATGAGCCTTATGACATCCGCACGGACCACGGATAACATCATGGCCGGCGCAAAATTTGGCCTGCATACATTCTTGATCACGCATTCAAACACCGGATAGCTGCCCAATCATGGAAGTGCTCACCTATATTTTGTTTGTCGCCGGTTTTATACTTCTGGTATATGGAGCCAACTGGCTTGTTGATGGCGCTGCTTCCATTGCCCGCCGATACCATATCTCCAATGTGGTTATCGGTATGACCATCGTTGCCCTGGGTACTTCCGCCCCGGAACTCGTCGTTAACCTGGTAGCCAGTTTCAAGGGCACCGCCGACGTGGCACTTGGTAACGTGCTGGGCAGCAATGTCTCCAATATATTGCTGATACTGGGAGTTTCCGCCCTGCTGTTCCCCCTTGCCGTTAATCACAATACCCTGTGGAAAGAGGTTCCTTTTGCTATTCTGGGTGCCGCTCTCGTGGGCATCCTGGCCAATGATGCACTGTTAGACGGCATCGGACAATCAAAGATATACCGGAGCGACGGCATTGTTTTGATCCTGTTTTTTGTGCTGTTCTCGGTTTATGCCTTTGGCATCTCACGCCAAAAGGGCATCGCCCCCGTTGAAAAAAATATCCGGGAATTTTCAATGGGCAGGTCGCTGCTCCTGGTTATTGCCGGTATTGTTGCCCTGGTAGCCGGTGGCCGCTGGATTGTTCAGGGGGCCGTTGAAATAGCATCCACACTCGGTATGAGTGAGGCAGTAATCAGCCTCACCATCGTGGCGCTGGGTACATCATTGCCCGAGCTGGCAACCTGTGTGGCGGCAGCATTGAAAAAAAATGTGGACATCGTGATCGGAAATGTGCTGGGCTCAAATATCTTTAACGTGTTTTTTGTTTTGGGAACAAGCGCTGTGATCAAACCTTTGCCATTCAATGAAGTACTCAATTTTGATATTTTCGTGGGATTGGGTGCCGTGATGCTGCTTTGGGCCTTCCTGGCCATTTCCGGGAAAAATACCCTGCAACGCTGGCAAGGTGTTTTGTTCATCTTACTATATATTGCTTACATCGCCTTTCTGCTGATCAGAGGTTAAGACCTCCCACCAGTGAACATTATTACCCAGACCCGGTTATCTTTCTTCATACTGCTTGCGGTAGTATTGGAGATAGTCGCCGGATGTTACCTGTCTCAGCCACTCTGCATTGGACAGGTACCAGTCTGCGGTTTTTCTTAAGCCTTCTTCGAAAGTTACGGTCGGCTTCCAGCCCAATTCCGATTCCACCTTGCCGGCATCGATGGCATAGCGGAGATCGTGACCTGCCCGGTCTTTCACATAAGTAATGAGTCCTTCGGAGGTGCCGGGGGCACGTCCCAGTTTTTCATCCATGATGGTGCAGAGCAAACGGATGAGGTCGATGTTCTTCCATTCATTATGGCCACCGATATTATACGTTTCTCCTGTTGTACCTTTCCTGAGAATCAAATCAATGGCTTCAGCGTGATCGATCACATATAACCAGTCGCGCACATTTTCTCCTTTGCCGTAAACAGGCAGCGGCTTTTTGTGTATGATGTTATTGATGAAAAGGGGAATCAGCTTTTCAGGGAACTGGTTGGCCCCATAGTTGTTGGAACAATTTGAAAGTACAACGGGAAGTCCGAAGGTATGGTGGTAAGCGCGCACAAAATGATCGCTCGACGCTTTGGATGCAGAGTACGGACTGCGCGGGTCATAAGGGGTCTCTTCCGTGAAAAGGCCTTCTTCACCGAGGGAACCGTAAACTTCGTCGGTGCTGATGTGATAAAACCGATTGTTGTTACCATGCTTCCAGAAGTGTTTTGCGGCATTCAGCAAATTGACCGTCCCAATTACGTTGGTGTGAACAAAAGCCATGGGATTGGCAATGGAGCGGTCAACATGGGACTCTGCAGCAAGGTGAACAACCTGATCAAATCCATACTTTTCAAAAAGAGCAAAAACAGCTTCACCATCAACAATATCGCCTTTAACAAAATGATAGTTTTTTTTGTTTTCTATGTCGGTAAGATTGAGCAAGTTACCGGCATAGGTCAGGTTGTCAAAATTTACAATCGTGCTTTCGGGATACTTGTTTACGAACAAGCGTACCACATGTGATCCTATGAATCCTGCTCCGCCTGTAATGAGAATGTTTTTCATGAGTTTATAATTTTGTCAAAAAGTCAAAATGTCAAAATGTCAAAATGTCAAAAAGACGAAAAGACGAAAAGACGAAAAGTCGAAAAGTTCGGGCTTGTATATGCTTATGAGCTCGTTCCCTCTTTTGATGGCGCATCCTCGCATCTTTACTTCCTCGTTTCCTCGCATCCTCGTTTCTTCAGTGATATTTTTTTTGAACGCGGATAAACGCTGATGCTTCGCTACGCGGATAATCGCTGATAAAAATCCGCGGTGATCAGCGTTTGCCAAAGGCAATCCG
>REEA01000180.1 GCA_007695305.1 Bacteroidia bacterium | reverse complement strand
TATCAGCGATTATCCGCGTTCAAA
The DNA here is from genome assembly GCA_007695305.1 of Bacteroidia bacterium. GTDB lineage: Bacteria > Bacteroidota > Bacteroidia > Bacteroidales > UBA7960 > PUPG01. Next base: position 16,446 of record REEA01000180.1, on the reverse strand, counting down.
AAAAATATCACAGAACAACCAAATATAAACAGATGAAACCCTCTGTAACGCCTTTAAATGGGCTCAGTCAGGTCAAAGTCGGCCTGGAAAACGATCTCACCAGCATACAGCAAACGGTATGAGAGGGTGGTGATTTCGGGATCCATTACCACATGCCATTCTCTTCCAAAATGCCCTTGCAGCAATTCACGCGAATAGTCATCTTTTGGGAAATACTGTTCATAAGCCGTGCCTTTGCCATCGGAATAACCGCCATATAAGGTTTGTGCTTCAGGTGTGCCGTCCGGGTAGCGGTGGTCGTGCCGGAAGCGCAGCCTGCCATCTTCCACCAGGAACATCCATGTCCTCGATGTGTCATCCGACAGATGAAAGGGAATATGTACCGCGTCTTCTTCGCATACGGTCACATGCATCACAAAATCATATTCGGCCCAGCTTTCCCTGCCTTCAGCCATATATACTTCTTCTCCCCGGAATGACTGACCGCATAGGCTGGCCAGGTTATCAAGAAATGCCCGCTCTTCAGCCGAAAGCTGAACTTCTTCGGCATCCTGCCGGGGGGGCTGTCCGCATGAAGTCAATAAAAAAGCTGCCGCGAAAATAAAGATCAAATGTTTGTACATGCTTGGTCGTTTTGGGTTCATGAATTGATTTGACATGCGAACATAACATTTTTTTTTCATTTATCGCCATTTTCATTTATCATTTGAATCCTGTATTACAGATAAATATTCCTTACCTGTATAGCTGCAGAAAAATTGTGCATATTGCAAATCAGATAGTTTCGTGTGTTTCACTGTATCTTAACACCTTATTAAGCTGAATTGTGAATAATGTTAAGTATCGGCATCATCAAAAAAAAATAACATGCTGTAACTTTTTACAGAAGAGAGGCGTCATATCACCATCTGAAAAGAAAAATCATAAATTTTTAAAACCAAAAAAATGGACACTCGATCAATTTTAACCAAAACAATGCTTTTCGCCACGATATCAGGTATTCTTTTCCTGTTTCAGGGTTGTAACATTGGCAGCAGTCATGTGATCAGTGGTGACGGAAACGTGATCACTGCCACCCATCAGCTGGACCATTTCAAGACCATAAACATTTCGGGCATGTACAACATGAAACTTACCGAAGGCAGGGAGTCAAAAGTTATGCTTGAAACAGACGAAAACATACATGATTTGACAGACATCCATGTTAAGAATAACACTTTGTATATCAGCAGTAAAGAGAAGGGTATTATCAGGCCAACAAAACTGGAAATGATCATTATTTACGAGGACCTGGAGAAAATCACCATAGGTGGGGCCTGCAGGTTGGAGAGTGAGGGGCCGGTTTCCGTTGAGAAACTGAAGATCAATGTCAGTGGTGCTGCCGACATCAACCTGGAGTTGGATGTGGAGGAGCTGGTCACACAAATCGAAGGTGCGGCCAATATAGTTTACAAGGGTGTTGCCGGCAAACACCTGGCTGATCTCTCCGGAGCAAGCCAGTTGCGTGCTGAGAACCTTCAAACCGGTATGTCTCGCATTCATTTATCGGGTGCAGGAGCGGCCCATGTATACGTTACGGGCAGTTTGCATGCAACCCTCAGTGGATTGGGGTCCATTACATATCATGGTGAACCGGAAGAAATTTTCACTGCAAGAAGCGGCCTGGGCAGAATCAGAAAAGCCGACTGATTTCATACATCACATAATTTTTTAAAACCAAGGAAAACAAACTTTTATTTATCCCTTTGCAACCAATTGAAAACAAGAATCTTTAAAACTTTAATGCCATGAAAACAAAAACAATGCTTTCCGTTATCCTTTTAACAGTATTCCTTTCTTTCCCATTTTGTCTGAATGCACAAAGCTCGGTGGAGTTGCGTCAGACTGATCCATTTACCGGGGTTCAAGCAGGCAGTGTGCTTCGCGTACATCTTACACAGGGCGATATTTTCCATGTGGAGGTGGAGGCCCCTGAGGAGCATCTTGCATACATAGAAACCAAGGTAGAAGATGATATTTTGAGTATTGATTACAAGGGTCGGGAGCGCAATTTGAAGGGTCTTCATGTCCATATTACCGCACCGGTTTTTGAATATATACATGCATCCGGTGCATCAGTCATCAAGGGCGTTGGAACCCTGTCGGCATCGGTCATGCAGCTTCGTGTATCCGGTGCATCGGAGATGGATCTGACTGTTTTTGTTGATGAACTCACCACCAACATCAGTGGGGCCAGCAACATCCGTTTATCCGGTGCTGCGGCGTTTCATGACCTTAATGCCGGTGGTGTTGCGGGCGTTCGTGCCTATGATCTGGACACTGAGGTGTCAATAGTCAAAAGCTCAGGCACTTCCAGCATACGTGTTACGGTACTTGAAAGCATCGAGGTGGAAGCCAGTGGAGCTTCCAGCATTATTGTCAGGGGCAATCCGGTTGTAACCAGATACCAAAAATCAGCCGGTGCCACCATCAGGGGATTGGATCCCTCCCCGGTTGTTCAGCCACCTGCTGAAGAAGCAGCAGTAATTCACCGTCACGAGGAAGATACGCTAATAGTCAGTGTGGGTCGCAGGGAGGTGGTAATCGTTGAGGGCCGCAGGCCGGAGGTAAGGACAAGGCCATTGCGCAGGCACGTATGGCGAAATGAATGGACCGGCTTCTATCTGGGTATCAATGGATACACGAGTCCCGACAGAAGCCTGAACCTGGAACCTGGGTCAGAGTTTATGGATTTGGAATACAATAACTCCATACAGGTCAATCTAAATCTATGGCAGCAAAACCTGGTCCTGGCCAGGGGCGCCCATAGTGCATTCGGTATCTATACCGGTGTAGGTTTCAGCTGGAATAACTACCGTTTTGCGAACAATATCCGTTTGGTAACCGGTGATGACCAACTGGAACATTTCACGGATACCATTCACAATTTCCGGAGAAACAAGTTGACGGTTTCACATCTTAATGTTCCTTTCATGTTCGAATTTCAGACCAGAAACCGTCAAAACGGCTCAATGCCATTTCATATATCTGCCGGGGTGAATGCCGGAGTGCGTTTGCGTAGCCACACAAAACAGGTTTACAGGGCTGAGGGTAGCCGGCAGACCGACAAGGATCGTGATGACTTTTACCTCGCACCATTTCGCTATGACGCTATGGTAACCATTGGCTGGGGGCAGATAAATCTTTTTGCCACTTATGCGCTCAACGATATGTTCCGCGAAGACAAGGGGCCGGAACTCGTACCCTTCAGTGTGGGGATCAGATTGTTGAATTTCTGACCGGCCTGTCATCCGCACTGAGCAATGAGATGGGTTGTTAGCTGTTGAGTAGATGTTTTACTGATCACCGCATAGGTTTACAATTACCCGGTTGTTCTCCAAAAGAAAAGACCCACTGAAGGATGTGCCTTTCGGTGGGTCTTTTCGTTGATGGTATGCGTTGCAGTCTTAATCGCGAAGCAAACCGCGCTGACGCAGTAAGGGTTCGATGATTGGTTCACGACCGCGGAAGTCAACATACATCTCCATGGCGTCTTTGGTGTTGCCTCTTTCGAGGATGTTTTCGCGGAAAGAGCGTGCTGTTTCCTGGTCATATACATCTCCTGTTTCGCGGAAAGCCTCATAGGCGTCGGCATCCAGCAGTCCTGACCACAGATAGCTATAGTAGCCGGCTGCATAACCACCGGAGAAAATATGCTGGAAGTTTGTGCTGGCCCAGCGATAATGGATCTCAGGAATCATACCATACTTCTCGATGGTTTCTTCTTCCACCATGATGGATGCCTGATCAAGTTTCTCTTCGGGGAAAGGCTGTGTAATGGTGTGGTATTCCATATCCAGATAGGTAGACATCAGGAACTCTACGGTTGCAAAGCCCTGGTTGAAATGGGCACTCTCAATGATACGGTCCATCAGTACATCGGGCATTGGCTCACCGGTTTCAAAATGAAGGGCGAATGTTCTCATCACTTCGGGTTCATTGGCCCAATTTTCCATGATTTGCGAGGGAAGCTCGACAAAATCCCTGGAAACTGCGGTGCCGGCAAGGCTTGGGTATGTGACATCTGAAAGCAGACCATGGAGGGCATGTCCAAACTCATGGAAGAATGTGGTCATTTCGTCATAGGTCAGCAGTGACGGTCTGGTGGAAGTCGGAGGAGAGAAGTTGCAGACGATGGTGATCAACGGGTGCACAAAACGGCCATCCTGATCAACACGCTGGCTGCGAAAACTGCTCATCCAGGCGCCTCCGCGCTTGCTGTCCCTTGGATGAAAATCCATGTAAAGGATGCCAATATGGGAGCCATCGGCCTCCAAAACTTCAAAAACCTGGACATCTTCGTGATATTTGGGCACATCGGTACGTTCAACAAACTGCAGCCCCCAAAGCTTGTCAACAATCATAAAGATACCATCGCGTACGGTGTTCAGCTCAAAATACTGGCGAACTTCCTGCTCATCCAGATCATATTTTTCACGGCGTACCTTTTCAGCATAATATCTCCAGTCCCATTGCTCCAGGGTGAAGTCATAGCCGTCGTCATAGATCATCTGCTGAAGAAGCTGTGCTTCTTCTTTAGCCAGGGCGATGGCTGGTTCCCAAACTTCATTCACAAAGTTCATCACGGTTTCCACGCTGCCAGCCATGGTTTCTTCCAGGCTAAAGTCGGCATGCGTATCGTAGCCCATCAGATTTGCACGTTCCAACCGCAAATTGGCAATTTTTGCCAGGTTCTCGCGGTTGTTATACTCGTTGTCGTTGTTGCCTCTATGGATATGGGCCTGCTGCATTTTCTTACGCAGTTCGCGGTTGTCGGCATTATACAGGAAGGGCATAACGCTTGGGTTATGCAGTGTGAATATCCATTTGCCTTCCTCGCCTTCGGCAGCGGCCAGCTCTGCAGCACTTTCAATGGCTGATTCGGGAAGACCTGCAAGGTCATCTTCATTATCAATCACCATACGGAAAGCATTGGTTTCGCCAAGCACATTCTGGCCAAACTGCAGTGTGAGCATGGACAGATCCGCGTTGATCGCGCGCAAACGTTCCTGCTTTTCTGGTGGGAGGTTTGCTCCGCTGCGAACAAAACCCTTGTGGGTTTCTGTAAGTAAACGCATTTGTTCGTCATTGAGACGAAGATCATCTTTCTGGTCATAAACAGCTTGCACTTTGGCGAACAGATCAAGGTTGAGGCGAATGTTGTCTGAATGATTCGACAACTTCGGTGACATGTTCTGCGCGATTTGCTGTATCTCCGGGCTTGTCAGCGAGGAGTTGAAGTTGTAGAAAACGCGAAGCACTCTACCGAGCATCTCACCCGAATATTCAAGCGCTTCAATGGTGTTTTCAAACGTAGGGGGTTCAGCGTTGACGACGATCGCCTGAATTTCGGCTTCATGCTGACGAATACCTTCCAGAATGGCCGGTTCAAAGTGCGCATTCTCTATGAGGTCAAAGGGAGGAACACCAAATGGGGTGTCATAATCGCTGAAAAACGGATTTTCCCTTTCAGCCGGCGCGCACGACGCCATGAACAAAACAGGTAGAATCATTAAAAACCAGTACTTTTTCATGTTTTACTTTTTTTTGTGGATAAGTGATTTGATCAGTGGGTTTTGTATGCAAAAATACATTTTTTTGCATTAAAGTGATGATAATTGATTGTCTTTCTGCACATTTTTATAATAATAACAGCGGCGTAACAGATGCCGGATATTTTTTTAATAAGCTGTTATTATTGTCAGAATGCCGGGATAATATGGATTCGTTTATTCAGAACGCCGTTTTCCGTGTGGATCTGCAATATATAAAGGCCTTCTGTCATGTTTGATACAGACATCTCTGCGCGGTTTGCATCTGCGGCCGATTCTTTAACGGTTTGTCCGCGGATGTCGATCAGGCGGATAACGGAAATTTGTGCCCCGGCTTCAATAAAAATATGATCGCTGGCCGGATTGGGGAAAACAGCTATGGATGACGGGTCAACTTCACCGGTGTTGAGAGCCTCTTCAAAGGCGACGCTCACGGTGATATCCTCATCCAAAAACATGACAGAATAAGTGTCTTCAGTATACCCGTCCAGCACTTCTCCGTTCAGCTTCCAGTATTGTACACGATTTCCCGGGTGGGGCATTGCAGTAAAAAACACATCACTGCCTTCCTGTATGTCGTCACCGGGCTGGACCTGGGTGTTGCCGACTGTCGCGATGAGTTCGCCCGGACCTTCTTCCACAAAGAAATCAACAATATGATAAATTTCCTCAAAAGTCACTGTCACATAAACGTGACCGGATAAATCGTGGACTTCAAGGATGTCTTCGGTATGATCCGGTACCACTTCTCCATCGATGGTCCATTGAGTGATTCCGAAGCCCGTTGCCGGTATTGCATGGAAAGCAATATCATGTCCAAAGGGGAGTACATCTCCGCTATCCACTTCTTCATCATCGCTGTAAGCGTAAATTTCACCTTCGCCGCCGGCTACATCAAAAGTGATGATGCTGAGGTTTCCCAGAATAAGTCTGGCCTGTATATTCCAGTCACCGCTGATATTCCAGGTTGTTAGTGGCAGCCAGGCTTCATGGTCGGTGATGTTCATGCGTATCATATTCCCTTTTCCGTCATGGTCTGTGATGATATCCCTTGAAGCGGTAAACACACCTGCACCGGGATCATGGTATTCGGCTCCGAACCACAATTCAAGGTTGGGATTGATGAGATAGGGTTCATTCAGTTGTACCTCCACCCAACCATTGGGCGAAGGTGTAAATTCCTGGTGAACCACTTCCTGCAAGCTGTCCTGCGAGGGTCCTTGCCATACTTTGACAGCTGCAGAGGTTGGAAGGTTGCCAATATGCAGCCTGATGCTGCTTATTAAAAATCCTGAAAATGAAAGCATATCTGAAGGTTCAAAGCGGTGAGCGATCTGGTACACGCCTCCGCTGCCCATCCCCACGGAGCCTTCATGTCTCCCGTCGTCCCAGTGCATCCAGTCGGTAATCACCTCCACATCTGCCATGAAATCAAAACTCACTGTTTGATCGGCTGCATTCCTGGTGATGTTTGTCAATGGCTTGCTGGTTTCATCACCTGCCCATGACAGGCTGCTGGGTAGAGAAGTATCGGTGAAGCTCGTTTGGTTGGTGCTGCCGGGGAATGGGGTCTGCGGTGTGTTGATTTGCCCGTATGTCCAGGGTGGCCCAAACGGGTCGGTGTTAGACCCTGCACAAACAGGGTACATCTTTTGCGGGTGACCCACGTTTACCGAGTTGCCGGAGGCCGGAACTTCTTTATGCACATGGTAAATGATCATTCCTTCTCCGGGGATGTTTGCGTCAAAGCCGATATGGTGGCGGTTTTCCAGGAGGTAATATTCTCCGGGTGTATTGGTGTTTATACGGTAGAAGCTGTCGTAGTATTCAACGGAATTATTAAGTGTGAAAGAGCCCGGCTGATTGATAATAACCTGGGGTGCCCACTGGTATATATGTGTTTTAGTGTAGGCATTATGATGGGCCGGTGTGGCACCGCCATTGTTCCATGTACCCCCTGCCATCATGTCCCATGAGCCGGTACCTGTGTAACTGCCGCCGGAACCGCTTCCGTCGGTATCATAAAAATCCGGTGCACCAAGGATATGACCAAATTCATGGCCAATGACCCCGATGCGTGTGATATTGTTGCCACTGTTTCCCCGCAACTCGGGCGAGCATGCATAGCGGCTGATCCAAACTCCGTCGAGCTGCACCGGATCAATGCTCCAGGCATGTGACCAAATAGTGTTTGGACCACCCCCGGCTTCTTCACCATAACCGGCGAAGATCATGTAAATTCCCTCAACCCAGCCATCGCCGTTGTTGTCATAATCAGAATAATCAACATCCGGATTGGCCAGATGTACAGCCTCTGTTGCCAGTTGCCTGGCACCGGCCCAGGTAGAGCCGTAAAATGACATATTGTGTTGTGCAGTGTATGGGCCAACCACATCAACCGTAAGGTCAAACAGACCATAGGAGTTCTCCAGGTAATAATCCTTTAAACTGCCGGTAGCTCCGCCGAATGTGTAGCCAACCTGGTTCAGCAGGGCATCAAAATCCGCTTGTGTTTTTGTGAAAGGAATATCAGGCGTCTGCATCAGGATGGCGATCAATGTGCGCTCGCCGGTGGAGGGAAAGCGGGATGACTCCTGTTTCCTTATCTTCCAGACCTCCAACATCATTTCCACCTGCCGGTCGCTGAAAAACAATTCCTTCGGTATGCTTTCCAACCATTGTTTTTCCTCTTTTCCGCGCATGCCGATGTCGGAAACCCTTCGCCCGGAAAAAACCATGTCGCCATATTCATCATGAACGGCATATTCATAATAGCCTTCCTGTGTGATCAGGATACTGAAACCGTCAAGGGTTTCAGCCCAGTTAATCCGTTCATCTCCTTTCAGCAGTATGGTAATGGTGGTTCCGTCAGGCTGGGTGTACTCGATTGGGTGGGGATAAGCCGGAACACCAATCACAGAAGCGTTGGGAATTAAAAAAAGGACTCCCGCAATCATACTTATCACCAGTTGCCGGATGAGAACAGATAAAAAGAGTAATGATCTGATTTTTGTAACGTTAAACATAAATTTGTTAAGGTTTCTATGGTTATTGTCAATTGTTTGTGATTTCAACTTCCGGCCGGCGCCTTACTCATGCAAGGATTCCAGCATTCGTAATATGTCTTCATTCCTGTCTTCTCTGTTTCTGGCAATAATTCCTGTGCCGGACAATGTGCCGTTGACTTTAGCGGCATATTCATAATATCCGTCATCATTCATCAGCAAATAATACCCGTCAACGGTGACAGCCACATGGCCGAACTCATCCCCCCTGAGGAAAATCAACAGTTCGTATCCGTCAGGAAGTATGTATTTGATGGTATCCGGAAAGGCGGGAACAGCGGATGGAAAATTGTTTACTCCTTCCGGCATTTCTCCGGTTGCTTCTTCGGGAAGGGATTCTGCTGCAGATTCCCTGTTATGCATTCTTTGATTGCTCTGGCATGATATGATGCCGGCAAGCAGGGAGCCGGCCACAATGATGATAATGAAAAATTTGTGGTGATATTTAAGAAAGCCGTATGGCATGGGTTTGATTTTGTGGCCGTAAAGATATAGATTATTTTTTACTTTCTTTTCGGATTGTCTGTAACAACTGACACAATCAAAGCCAAAACCCTTTTTCCTCAGTTATTTACGGCGGGTTACTGCCCTTTTTTTTTATTATACAATCGTATGGATTATTTCTCGTTTTACCGGTATGAAATATTTTCATTTAAACAATTATTTATATATTTGCATTTATGAGAGCAAATATAATTCTGGCATTGCTGCTGATGATAATCAGTACCAATGCATTTTCACAGTTGCCGCAGGGTATAAGTCACCAATCAGTTGTTCGGGATATTCAGAATAACCTGATCGTAAATCAACCTGTAGGAGTTCGTGTAAGCATTTTGCAAGGCACCCTTGAGGGGGATGCTGTTTATGTGGAAACCCATAATCCGGTAAGCAACCAAAACGGTTTAATAACCATGATTATTGGTCACGGCATTCCTGTTAACGGCATTTTTTCTGAAATTGACTGGTCTGGCGGTCCATATTTTCTAAAGATGGAAGTGGATCCCACCGGTGGTGAATATTATACCATTAGTGGTACCACGCAGTTTTTGACTGTTCCATATGCCATGCATGCGGGTAGTGCGGAGAAGGTTTCCGGGCTCGAGCAGATGATATATAATATATTGATAGAAGCCGGGTTGGTGTCGTTGGTCTCAGACATAGACGGTAATCTTTATGATTACATCACATTGGGTGATCAGCATTGGATGGTGGGTAATTTGCGTACCACAAGGTATAATGACGGCAGTGCTATTGTAACGGGCCTTGGTGATTCGGGTTGGAGTACTGCCAATTTAGGTGCTTACGCGATTTTCCCATATTTGGGTGGCCCGTTTTGTGACGGTGTATTGGGGGTTGATTCGGATGAAGAAATGGTTGATGCATATGGTAAACTGTATAACTGGCATGCTGTAAATGATCCGAGGGGATTGTGTCCGGAGGGTTGGCGGGTGCCATCTGATGAAGACTGGACAGATCTGACGAATTTTCTTATAGCCGGATATGGTTATATTACTGCCCACAATGTGGGTAACAGGTTAAAGACCTGTCGTCAGGTGAATTCGCCGGCTCTTGGTGATTGCAATGTAGAGGAGCATCCGCGTTGGAATGAACACAATGTACATTATGGAACGGATGATTTTGGTTTTTATGCTTTGCCCGGCGGCATGCGAAGCAACAACGGTGTCTTTTTGAGTATTGGTCTTTTTGGCTACTGGTGGACTAGCACTGAATTTTCAGAAGTGTCTGCCCGTGCTCGTGAGATGAGTCGTGCCGGCGGCCGTGTCATACGTGATCCGCTGCCAAAGAGTATGGGGTTGTCGGTACGCTGCATGCGGGATGCGGAGTAAAGCCACTTTTAAAAAACCAAACAGGCACTTGCTTGTTGCAAGCGCCTGTTTGGTAATGTTTGATAAAGGGCTGAACCCTTAAAAGTCAATCTGATGGTCGTTTTGGTAATGCTCAGGATACAAAACCATCACAATATATGGTAACTACTTACTTTACATCCCAATAAATATTCACTCTTCGTTCTTTGGAAGCATCCACTCCATATACCGATTCAGGCTCATTGTCCCGGTCTGATGATATACCGGGTTTTGCCTCGCTTGATCCTTTGGCAACATGAGAATATTCCAGGCTGCCATTATCCATAAACCGAAGAATAGCACCATTTTCCCAGGCAGTCATAAAGTTTTTCACTGCTGCAAAACGCCTGTTGGAGAGAAGCATGTTGTATCTGTCAGTAGCGATCGGACTGGTATGTGAAGTAAATGACAGAACGATATTTTTGCCGTCTTCAAGTTCGTCAAGCAGGTGTTGCATAAACCACTGCAATTGCTCCATGCCATTTTCTATGTCATTAAAAAGGGCAGTGACTTCCTGTCGGGAATTTGCAGACTTCTCAATAAATTCGGGCAGGTTTTTGATATATTCCCGGTAAAGGTCTTCATAGTTCTCATCGGTCTGGCTTTTCCATGTATTTGGATCCGGGTAATCGTTATCGAAATAGAGCACAAAGTATCCATCTTCTATGGCTTGTCTGATGGGAGGGCTTAATTCAGGTTCAAGTTTCGGTGTCAGCTGAACAATCCAGCGCTCGTCTTCCCGGTTGAAAGCTAAAATTTCTTCTTCTACAGGCAAGTATCCTTCTTTCGTTAAGATAAGTTTGATTGGCATAGGCTGCTCATATCCTTCAAAAAGAGTCACTTCTCCTGTTCCTGAAGTCACTGTCATTCCTTCGATGGCCGGATCTGCGGTTTGAAATGCCACATTCAAACCCGCAATCGGTTGTTGTGTTTCCGAATCCACAATACGCAAAACAAAGGGTATTGGGCGCATATCAAAATGGAAAATGTTGTCATTGAATGCGGCTAAGCCTCTGTTGGAAGAAATGTAACCGGATGCTTCATCCACAAACGTGATTGCGAAATCATCATAGACGGTATTAAAAGGTTCCGGTAAAAGAAAACGTGTGTTGTCTTTAAAGAGAACTATGCTCAGCCCACCCATTGATTCAATATGATTGCTGGCAAAGAAGAGGTGTCCATCAGGAGATAGTGATGGAAATACTTCATCAAATTCAGAATTTACTTCAGAACCAAGATTTTCCGGTTCGCTCCAGTTTTCGCCATCCCATTTGCTCATATACAGATCAAATCCTCCATATCCGCCGGGTCTGTCTGACGAAAAGTATAAGATACTGTTTTCATTGTCAAAATATGGGTGTTGCAGGGAGTAATCCGGATCGCTGTAAGGGAACACTTGTTCTTTTCCCCATTGTCCGTTTTCTTTAACATAATATGCAAGGTAAAGATTCTGCAGGCTCTGTTCGTTTGGCTGATTGTAATTCCTGGTTATTATTACCAATGATGTATCCTTGGCGATGGCCATTGGGCCGTCATGCAAACTGGTGTTTAAGTCAGGAGGAAGGAAGTCTGTACCTTTTCTGTTACAATCAGTATCGAAGGCGTAAATATTAAGGAATGCATTACCGGTAAAAGCATATTGGTTTCTTTGCCGTTTTTTAGTATCAGCCCTTGAGGAAGTGATAAACAAAACATCATGCCAGAAGAATGGTGCGAAATCCTCACTGTTTGAACTGATGCAATGTTCATTAATCCTCACGAGCGGTTGCCATCCGTCGGAGAAATATCCAGTTTCTTGATCGTGAGGCGAAGTTTGTCCCAATCGTTTTGCAACATGGGAAAAGTTTCTTTTTTGGGCAGAGGTCATAGGCAGTTCCAGGGAGTCTGCTTTTCTGTACATTTGCAGGGATTCTTCCAGGTTGCCTTTGAAAAACAGCAAATCCGCATAGGGAACCAATAACGAATCCGGCTCCATTTCCACCTTCTTCTGGTACAATTTCTGAAGTGAATGCAGATCCACGCCTACCAGGTGATCCGGTATAGTGTTCCTTTGTGCCATTGCGGATGGTTGAATCACCATCAGTACCATGGCAGATAATATGATTATGCTTGTATAAATTCGTTTCATGGGTATAATTTTTTAATTTGAAATCAGACTACAGGAAATATCTCGGTGACCTGATGAATCGTTCTCTTGTTGTATCCCATGAAAATCTCAGGGTTACTTCATGGGTTTGTTTGGTCAGATTCCGGATGTCACTCAGGGGGTATTCGTACATGTAACCGAAGTACCATTTTTCGAGAAATTGTATACCTATAAGGAAGCCAACGGCATCAAACCAGTCGTTTTCATCAGTTAAGTTGGTACGGATCATTGGTCCGAAATCAAGGATATTGCGGTAGCTGAAAACGGTGTTTAAATCCAGCTGCACAGGGGCATCATCCACATATCTGAACATGGTTGACGGGATAAACAGGAATTCGTCAGACAGGTCAAGATTGAGGCCGGCGTAAGCAAACAGGTGTGTTGCTTGTTTTTTTCGAAAGTCAGAATCACTGACGGTCATTTGTGTCCTGAAAACTTTTGGAACAGAAACACCAAAAAAAGTTTTATTGCTGTAAGCAAGTATTCCGGCGCCTGCATTGAACATTAGACCGCTTGAAAGATTTTCCTGAAAGAGCGGGTTACCGGGATCGGTATTGGGCACTTCGCTAAGGTTGACTCTCAGGTGAGACCCGACTAACCGGATACCGGCGGAAACATTAAAGTTGTCGGTGATCCTTGCGTGGTAAGCCAGGTCGGTTTGAAACTGTAAACTAACCTCGGGGCCTAACCTGTCATGGTAAATCCCAATCGACATCCCCAAACGCCGCGGCAAACGGAAATTGGCAAAAACAGTTTGTGTTTCGGGTGCACCATCTACACCCAACCATTGATGCCTGCTTAACACCCCCCATTGATTTGCATTGTTTCCACCTGCCTGGGCGGGATTGATAACCGATACATTGAACATGTATTGGCCGTATATGGGTTCTTGCTGGGCATTGGTTTTACCCGGCATCAGAAAAAGCAAGAGAAACAGTATGATGCTGGCATGTTTCATGGCAAGTATGTTTAAATTCATGACAATAATATTGTTGGATTACTTAATAAAATAAATGTAGCCTGAGAATGGCTCTTCACCGGGTTCCAGCTGCAGATAATAAAAATATGTACCAGCCGGCAACCTTCCGTCAGATTCAGTCATAATCCTTCCCCTGTTTGGAATACCATCCCAGTCGTTTTGATACGGGGATGCCTCATAAACAAGCGTTCCCTGGCGGTTATATATTCGAAGGGCATTTTGCGGATAATATTGAAGTCCGTCGATATAAAACACTTCGTCAAATCCGGTGCCGGGTGTGAGACCTCCGGGAATTCTCATGAAATTCACTGATATTTCAATGGCTTCAGACAAAGTATTGCCATCCGGATCAATACCGCTAACAGAAGCCCTGTTGTCAATCCGGCCTCTGTCAACATCTGAAAGGCTGACTGTATGGCTGACTGAATAGCTTTCGTTGTCACCCGGACTCAACACTGAAACAAACCAGTTGCCCCCGGTTAATTCTTCTTCGATGTTGATGTCGTTAAGCGTCAGGTTGCCTGTGTTTTCGATCTGGATGTCGAATGTTATAACATCTCTGTCTTTAACAAATACTGTTGGATGAGCAGTAAATGAAAAAGCGATGTCAGCTATTCTTTCGGAAGCATTTACAGTGACTTCTGCACTGGCGAAGACAAAATCACCATCCGGGGAAAAGCCGCTAGCTTCTGCATAATTGAAAACAGAACCCATATCCATATCCTGCTGCGTAACCGTGTAAGATGTTGTAAACGATTCACTTTCTCCTGGCGATAACAGGGCGATAAACCAATTGCCGCCGATAACCATCATTACATCTGTATCGTTTATTGTGACGTTGCCATTGTTCAGCACAACAACCTGAAAGCTAATCACATCACCAACAGCGTCAAAAACGGCAGGATTGGCAGTTATTGACACATCCAGTGATGCTGTCAGACCTACTGCCGTTACTGTTACGGAGTCACTATCTGAGACTTCCTCTTCAATGGGGTCAAAGCCGGTAACTTCTGCGACATTGGTCACAAAACCGGTATCCATGTCATGTTGTGTTATTGTATAGGATGTTGAAAATGTTTCACTTTCCCCGGGAGCAAGCGATTCAATAAACCACTCCTCATCTGTCAGATCATCGGTTACAGTTATGTCAGTAATGGTAAACTGGCTCATGTTTTCCACCACAATCTGATACTCAATGATGGCACCTGCCTCGGAGTAAGTGGGTGTGTTGGCCGTTTTGGTAATACTGATTTCTGCAGGGAATAAATCCTCATCTACGAAAATCACTTCTTCCGCACTTGCTGTCACTTCAGTTCCGTCGGGACCTGTTCCTGCGGTGGTGGCATGGTTGCTGACGCTCCCAAAATCCATGTCTTCCTGAGTGATTGTATAAGATGTTTCAAAAACCTCGCTGCTGCCGGGTGCCAGGACATCAATATCCCAGGTTTCCTGGGTGAGATCATCTTCAACAGAAATGCCAGAAATAGTAAAGTTACTGGGATTGGTGACAGTAATGTTGTAATTGATTATCTGGCCGGCTTGTTGATATGTTTGGCTGTCTGCTGTTTTTGAAAGACTAAGTGACGGCCCCGGTAGTTCAGGATCAACATAGATAACAAGCCTGTATTTGTCTCCGGTCTTTCCATCAAAAGGATCTACTCCTTCGGCTTTAGCTATGTTTTCCAGGCTGCCTTTGTCAACGTCTTCCTGCGTAATTGTGTAGGTTGTTTGAAAATATACTATTTCACCAACCGCGAGCAATTCGACCTGCCATTCATCTTTTGTCAGATTATCTCTTACATAGAGATCTGTGATCTGGACATTGCCGGCATTTTCTACTGAAATAGTAAAAGTAACCACATCTCCGGCTGCCTCATAAACCAAAGGATCTGCTGTTTTCGTAGCAACCAGGAATGCAATCATTGCACTCGGATTCAAAAACACCCTTGATTCTGCAGTGTCGGCCACCTTTTTACCTGATGGTGCAATACCTTCAACTTTTGCCGTATTTAACACAAATCCCACTTCTGCATCTTTTGGTTTTACGGTGTAAGGGCTGATAACCGTTTCTGATTCGCCGGGCGCAAGAGAACTGAATGTCCACTCTTCACCTGTTTTGTCATCCCGGAGTACGACATCGATTAAAAGTACATTTCCGGTATTTTCAAAATAAAGAGTGAAATTGATTACATCACCCGCCTGTTCGAAGTATTCAACATCGGGTGTTTTCGTTAGCGAAATTTCGGCCACTTCCGGATCATTTGCTTCCAGGTGGTCTATTGGAACCATGCTAAGTAACAGAAAGGCACTTAGCGACAAAAAGAAAAAATAGTTCCTGTTTTTCGAAAGTAGTTTTGTTTGCATATGACATCATTTATTTATTAGATAAAACGGGTAAAATATTTTGGCTCTCATCGGTCACGTTATATATGATTGCTCAAGTTTAAGTCTCCAACACGATCTGTAAAGTTATAAAACATTTTGACAAAACCAAGGCTTTTGCTGGATTAACTTTATTAAATAAATTTAATTCAGGTGTTTTTATACAGTCTTACCTGTCAATTATCAGCAGCTTATTATCATGATGATGATTCAGGATATGCTTTTTCCATTTCCCCCCCACAATAAGGCAATGCAGTTCTATAAACAGAAAAATGGACAAATGGTTTTAATGAAGGAAAATTTTATTTAAATTTTTCGAACCAAAAAAAAGCCCCCGGGTGTCCGGGGGCTTACCTGCTGGTATGGTTGACCGACTAGGATTCGAACCTAGACAGACAGCTCCAAAAACTGTAGTGCT
>REEA01000128.1 GCA_007695305.1 Bacteroidia bacterium | reverse complement strand
ATGGTGCATCGGTTGCTTCCAGCAATTCGACATCCAAAACAAGATCATCATCAATCAACAAGTTATCATCCAAATAAGTCTGGTGATTATCCAGGCTAATCTCCAATGAGTAAGTGCCTTTTCTCACAAAACTCAGTGCAATGGTACCATTGGAATCTGCTTCACCTGTGTAAATCAGCTGTTCATTGTCGTTTCCGGTGAGTGTAGCAGTTGCCCCTTCCGGACTTACTCCCGAATTGGTGGTCAGGTTTATGGTCACATCAACGGGGTAGATCATCTCAAAATCGATGGTTGTAATTTCTGACAAACCGGTTGCATACACTGCCTGCACGCCTGCAGTATACTGGCCTTCGTCCAGACCGGTGAACAGGTATTCCAGCTCTTCGGTAAAAGCAATGGCTTCTTCAAAATCATTAAGATAGATATTGAAACCATCTGCAGTGGTTGCAGGATTTGCAGGTAGGTCATAATCCAGGCTGCCAAAGTCGATTCCGTTTGCCCGGATGAAAAAGCTCCAGAGAAAACCAAAGTCCTCGAGCGGAACAAAACCCTGGTTGGTAACATTAAAATTGGCATATTGCGTGTTGGGTACGAAAGGCCAATCGGGATCATCACCTGCGTCCATTGCAAGAATGGTATAATCTTCTGCGCCAATCCCGATCAGAAAGCCTGTGGGTGCATCAACCGGCTGGCTGAAAGTGTAAGTATTCCATTCATTAAAAGTAATGGGGACATCCGGCTGGCTGTAAAGAATATCCTGGGGATCGGGCTCTCCGTTTTCATCGAGCCCAAACACCCAAACCTTCAGCTGTTCGGGCATTGGAAAGGAATTGTCAAACGGAATCCACCATGAGATATCATGGAGTATTGCATTATTTCTATGCACAGCACCCAGCACTGAATTATAAGTGGTCTCAATTGCTCCCAGTGAGGTTGATGGAGTTCCGCTGTCATACCGGAACTCGGTATCAATACCGGAATTCCAGCCAAATAATGCATTCCCGGGGTTTTGATCATCCAATTCAATGGTAAGGGCAAATGGGTTTGCAATGGTTTGTGTCAGGGTGATCTCCAGATCAATATCAGATTCTATCACAATGCCATCATCCACGAATAGATCATATCCATCGGCTGTTATAAGAATTTCATATATTCCCTGATAAACGGATGGGAATGAGAATGAACCTGATTCATTGGTCTCTGTACTATACTGATCATAGCCGGTCAGCATAACAGAGGCACCTTCAACCAGCACGCCGTCATTGCCGGAGACAATCCCGGTTACCATAAAGCTTGGGATCTCAGTCAACGCTGCATTTAATTCGTTCATCGCATCACCTTCAATAAGCACATCCTCAACAATCATGGACTCATAACCGAATTTGTTAAAGCTAATGTCGAATAAACCCGGTTGTACCACCGAAAATTCATATAAGCCGTTTTCGTCTGTATGTACCTGGTTTGTGGTTCCAAGTATTTGCACTTCAACACCCTGGATCGGATTACTACCATCGGTCACAGTGCCTTGTAAAGATGCAAGTCCATCGGTATTGAAATAGATGCTGATATTGGGAAATGCGGATACTGTTTCACCGGAAACATCCGGATTAGCAGGGTCAAACGGTGTGAAATCCCTTTGTGCACGACGTGATCGATGTGAATTGCTGTCCAGGGTGTTCAGGAAATTTTTGCCTGAGCTCCATTGGGTATCTGTCTTCAGCGAATAAATCACCAGGTTCTGTCCATTATAGACATAAGGTGTATCGAGGCTGATCAGGATCTCACCATCATCCTTGATAAAATCGAGGTTCCCGTCAAAAACAAGCTGAAGTGTGGAAGGATCAATCCATCCTCCGGTAAGGTTGATTTGGTCGGTTTCTCCCAGCCAGATCATGATATGCTTGTCAAGATAGTCGGCAGTAAAACTAAAGTAATACTTCAGATCTGTGATGAAACCTGCTGCTAGTCCAATTTCTTCAGGGTAATAAAGCGTTTGTGATAAGCTGTGATCCCAGAAAAAGTCATAGGGCATTCCAAATAGAGAGTTTCCGTCACCGATGGATACGATCACTGACCCTGCCGGTATAACGGTAACCTGAAGGGGAGGAGTCATGTTATTGGATGGATTTTCATCCGCAGCAAAATCAATCAGGCCATACAAGGTAACCGGTCCCAGTTCATTTCCATCCGGTACCCAGGTAAATGTATATTCCTGTACCTCGTCAAAGGCGATCGTATTTCCCGGTAGTGAGGCAATTTCCTGACCATCGTTTTTCATCAACCTGACCGTGTAATCGGTTTGCGTATTTGAACCGGCATTTTTAATGTGAACGGTATATGGATTTTCACTGCCGGCCAGGGCGTTTTGACTTCCGCTTACTTCAATGGCAACCAGATCATTATCCAGGGAATATTGAATAATTACATCATCTATATACCATTCATTTATATTGAAAGAATTTCCGGTGAAACGAAAAGCAACAACCATTTCATCTGCTCCCGCGGGAACCTGGATGTACGCGTAGTATTCACCGGCCGGAATATGGTTGTTTACAACCGTTTCCCATACAGTTTCCCAACTGGATCCATCATCAAAACTAACATCCACTGCGATGATTTCATTGTCAAATCCAATGAAATTGAACAGGTGTTGTTTAAAGGCGAGGGATAGTTCCGTATTCTCTTCAACACTGAAAGGGTAAGATACCATCCGGCTTGTTCCGGTAATAATCGGAACAAAAGAAAGCCTCAATTCAGGGGCTGTTCCACCTGCTTCTGCGGAAGAGCTAACTGTCCAGCCATGGGAAACACCTTCCAGGGTCCAACCTTCGGGAATGCTACCCACCGGATAGTCAAATGTTTCAAAGAAAACGATGTTTTCTGCGCCGAGCAAAGCAGCGTTTGATTGAGCTGTTCCACCGGTACCAATATGATTGGCGGCGGTCACCCGGTAGAAGTAGTTTCCGGCAGAAGGAATGGATGTATCGAGGAATGACAGTTCTGTGAGGCCAACGGCTACGACGATATTGCCGGGGAATCTAACCACTTCATATTCAATATTATCACCACTTAAATATCCCCCGTTCAAGCCTTCAACGGGTGCTTCCCATGTTATCAGGGCATCATTCCCGGAGGATGTCAGCACAAGGTTAGCCGGTGCAGCAGGTACGTCCTCACCGACAAATACATCCGCAAAGGCAAATGCTCCTGCGCCCCATTGATTTTCACCGTTCACTGAATAAACTATGATTCCATTGTCTTCCACCTGTGTATCTGTAAACGTTGTGAGAGCACCCGGCAAAGGATCTGAAATGGTATGGATCAACTCGCCATTTCGATAAATCGATATGTTGTCGAGCTCTGTAAGTGGTTCTCCTCCAAAGGTAAGCGATGGATTATTCCAGCTAATGAATGCTTCCAGTGCTCCCTGATCACCGGCAACGGCAAAGAGATTATCAGGAGCAGCCGGTGCATCAGCCTCAACTCCAGGTTCAACAAATCCCTGGATAATCCAGTTACCCGGTATACCGTAATTAATGAATACAGACTCCCATGATGATCCTTCGATGAACTGAATCATATCGCCCTTTCCTGCAACACTATTTTCTCCATCTATTGCAGCCGGAAACAAAGAAGAACCATCGGGGTCAGCAACCAAACGATAACCAACCCATAAATCTTCATTTATGTTAATATTCACCGGCTGAGTGAGTTCAATAGTATTCATCTCATTAAGGCTATACGACGTCACTGCTTGCTCATAAACCATTGATGGAGGATTGTTTCCCTGCCAGACCCTTATGGTAAAGTCTGCAGGGTCTGCCGGGAAAAACCGCACCTTTGATAATACAAAGCCCTCTAAACCGACCAGGTCTGTGGGACTGAACCTTTGTGCCACATTCCAATCCATAGGTTCAAAGCTTCCCAGTGCATTTCCCTGCTGCCCTGAGCCCCAAAAAATCCACTGACCGGTATCTGCCGAAACATTGTTTGTCCATGATAGCGGTTCCATGGAAAAGGGGTTACCCCTTTGTGAGATAAAATTGGAAGCCGTGGATTGCACAATGGGAGAAACCGCTGCTATTTCCTGTTTTCTTGCATTATGAAGCTGCATCAGCTTTTCAAGTTTTTCTGCTGAATAATCAGGTAAAAAGGCGCCTGGCTGATGTTCGGAGCCCGGTTGATTATCCGTGGAACCGGATTCAAGGATATAACTATTGACCTTATTAAAGGAATTGAGTTCCATGATGAAAGGACCTTCATGTGCGCTTTTTTGAATCACTGAAGGGCCTTGTTCCGCTGCAGCTGTAAACAGCCATAAAGCGGCGATTAAAAAAGTTGATATTGTTTTCATATTGGACAAACATTTAATATTTAAAATTGTTCTAACTTTGATTTCCAAAAAAAAATGTGAATTCAGTTTATATGACAAGCGTTTGGCGTTTTACCCTTATCGGGTCAAGTCTTTTTGTGAAAAATGCAGGATAGATAATTTTCCTTTTATGAAGAAAAAACGACCCATATTGAATCACCTGAAAAAGAAGCCACGTATGATTACATATCCGGAACCATGGCATGGAATATTTTGAAAGACTTCTCCTATAAACCTGATAAACAATTAATTACTTAAATATTCAAAAAATGAAAACCGCAACACACAAATTGTCGATGATCATTGCATTGATCGTTTTATTTATCATTACTTCAGCCGGTGGTAATGAACCACCTTTGCTCGACAGAACGCTATTTTTCGACGACCCCGAAATCAGCGGAGGCCAGTTATCACCGGATGGCTCCTTTCTCTCTTTTATGCGCCCCTATCAGGGGACCAGGAACCTTTGGGTGAAGGAACGCGATGCTGATTTCACGGAGGCTCTTCCGCTCACTGACCGCACGGAAAGGCCTATACCTGGCTATTTCTGGTCGCGCGACGGCAAATATATTTTATTTGTTATGGATCAGGGCGGCGACGAAAATTTCAACATTTATGCAGTGGATCCTTCCATGGCCCGTGAAGGATATATTCCGGAAGCAAGAAACATTACGGATATGGAAGGTGTCAGGGCCCAGATCTATCACATTTCCCGTCAGGATCATGATCGCATGTATGTTGGTCTGAACAGGCGTGATCCATCCTGGCATGATCTCTATGAACTCCGCATTTCAACAGGTGATTTAACGCTCCTGCGTGAAAACACAAACCGCTACACTTCATGGATATTTGACAGGGAAGACCAGTTGAGGCTTGCTAGCCGCTCAAAAGACAACGGAGACAATGAGCTTTGGCGACTGGATCCCGACGGAGAAGAAACGCTGATATATGAATGGACCATGCTTGAAACCGCCTATCCTGCGGGTTTCCATGCCGATAATGACAAAATTTATCTGGTTACAGACAGAGGTGCCAATCGCGACAAGAGTAAACTCTATCTCATGGATATTCAAAGTCTTGAAAAAACTTTTCTGGAGAAGGATCCTGAAAACCGTGTAGATTTTGCCGGTTTGTGGCAGTCGGACAGGACCGGTGAAATCATAGCAACCTTTTATATCGATGACAGGGTGCGAATTTATTTTTTGGATGAGGAATTTGAGAGGCATCTCGAACATGTCAGGAATGAACTGGGGCGCGATATGGAGGTCACATTTTCATCCGGAACCATGGATGAAACCATGTTTATGGTTTCAGTGTATTCCGATACCCGGCCTACCTCGGTCTACATTTATGATATGGAAACCATGACATTGACCTACCAGTATACACCGCGCGCGGCACTCAATCAGGATTATATGTCTTCGATGTTGTCGATCAGTTATCCATCTTCTGACGGTTTGATGATTCCTGCCTATTTGACCATGCCCAACGGATTTGGGGACCGAAATCTGCCTGTGGTTGTTTTTCCGCATGGTGGGCCATGGGCAAGAGATTACTGGGGGTTCAGTACCTGGGTGCAATTTTTAGCTAACCGGGGATATGCTGTTTTGCAGCCGAACTTCAGGGGCAGCACGGGTTTTGGAAAAGAATTCCTCAATGCCGGAAACAATCAATGGGGTGAGCTTATGCAGGACGATATCACATGGGGTGTCAAATACCTTGTTGAACAGGGAATAGCCGATCCTGAGCGGATTGCCATTTTTGGAATATCCTACGGAGGTTATGCTACTTTGGCCGGACTTGCCTTTACTCCGGATCTTTATGCCGCCGGCGTATCTTTTGTTGGCCCCTCAAACCTGATTACCCTGCTGAACTCCATACCACCATATTGGGAATCTATCCGGGAAATGTTTCATGAGCGCATGGGCGATCCCTCCACACCGGAAGGCAAGGCTCAGCTGATCAGGCAATCACCGCTCTTCTCAGCCGATCAAATTGTTGCACCTCTGATGGTGGTGCAGGGGCAGAATGATCCGCGTGTACTCAAAGCGGAAAGCGACCAAATCGTGGTGGCCTTGCGCGACAGGGGGTTTCCGGTAATATATCTGAACGCACCTGATGAAGGCCATGGATTTGCAAGGCCTGTGAACAATATGGCTTTTATAGCGGCCATGGAAAAATTTCTTTCTGAGCATGTAGGAGGGAGGTATCAGCCTGATATGCCTGAAGATGTTGCACTGCGCCTGGAGCAAATCACCGTTGATATAGAAACTGTCACTTTGCCTGAAGAGGTCAGCGATGATGATGCTGCACGCGTTTTGTTGCCTGCAAGGGCCTTGCCCGAAGGACGTTTTACTTATCAAATTCATTTGGACTTGTTGGACCTGAACATGATAAACCACATTGATATTGTCAATGAAGGTGATCACGTGATTGTTACAGAAACCAGCAGATCTCCAATGGGACAGTCTGAGGACAAAATAAGGCTGAATGCCACCACTTTAGCCCCTCTATCGAGACAGGTTATCCAAGGAGCAGTACAGATAGACTTTGAATATACTTCCGAAAAGCTAACAGGACAGATCGACATGGGAGATGAAATAATCCCCATTCATATTGATTTCAGTGGTCCCCTCTATGCGGAAGGGCCTGCAATGGTCATGCTGCTTGCCACCCTGCCGCTTGCACCGGATTACAATGTCGTATTTCGCAATGTCGATCTGAATTCCATGTCGGAAAAATTGTATCGCCTGCATGTTGGTTCGGAAACACTGGAAGATGGCACAGGCACATTGAAATTGGAAGTGAAGCCTGCTGACGGTAGCCCCGGAGCACAAACCATCTGGGTGGACAAGGAATCCTATCTGGTATTGCGCTATGAGCAGGTCATTCCCGAATTTGGCGGAGCGACACTCACCGGGCGCCTGGTTGAATAAATTGTTAATAAATTGTTATCTGTTTGAAATCATGAAAAGAACGTTGTTTTTGAAAAGCTTTATCATCTTAACAATAACCACATTATTATTATGTGATGTTGGATATACCCGTGGTTTTCCCGTTGGGTTTTCCATGTTCAACCAGCGCAACCATCCCGAGCTTGAGTGGAAAAGTGCTGAAACCAAACATTTCATCATTAGCTATCCTGCTCACCTGGCAGGTATTGAAGCACAGGCAGCCGCCATTGCTGAGGCAACTTATGAGGCCCTGTCAGAAAACATGGATGTTCGCTTTGATTACAAAATTCGCATCAATCTCAGTGATGAGGATGAAATCATGAACGGGTTTGCAGTTCCATTTCCGAGGGCTTATACCAATATCTGGGTGAACCTGAACCAGGTCGCAGAAGGCTGGAGCGGCAGGGAAAAGTGGTTGCGAACCGTTATAGCCCATGAGCTGGCCCATATTTTTCACTTCGAAGCGGTAAAGTCAAATCTAAGACTTCCCGGACTGCTTCCAACTGCGGCAGCCATGCCGGTTCCATGGACAGAAGGTGTTGCTCAATATTTTACAGAGCCCTGGCATGCCCTGCGCGGGGATCACTTATTGCGCCAGGCATTCTATGATGGCCGACCATCCTATGAAGACGGAACCTCCATCAGGAACACGGCTTTGATGTATGCCGCCGGGAATGCCCAAATGCGATATTTCTCCGCCGCTTATGGTGACAGCCTTTTGCCGGAGATCCTTGCTCATCGTCAAAAAAGCTTCGGGGGGCTGATTCGGGTCCATAATTTCGATAAAGCATTCAAGGAAGTAACCGGAAAAAAATTCAGCGATTTTGAAGATGAATGGAGAAGGCACAAAAATATCTACTATCACAGTCTTGCGGCAAAAATGGAGCGGAGCGATTCGCTGGGTTCTGATCCTGAAAAGATACCCGGCCTCTTTATCCAGGATGTGCAATACAGTCCGGACACCAGCATGATCGCGGTAATTTCGCTTGTTTCCATGCAGCGGCCTTATCAGCAGCTGGCAGTGATCGAAAATGATTCGTTGCGTCGCAGAAATATTCTCTGGGAAGGCAGTTTCCTGTCCCCTTTAAGCTGGAGTCCCGATGGTGAAAAGATCGCTTACGCCGCACCTGCAAGGGGAAAACACGGATCGATCCTCAATGATATCTATTTGATAGATGTAAAAACAGGATCGCGCGAAAGGATCACACATTCTGCAAGGGCTGCCTATCCGGTTTTTTCGCCGGATGGCTTATCGCTGTATCATGTGGTGAATGAATCCGGCACAGGTAACGTTTTTGCCCTGGATCTCAATACAGGAGATGCTTCAAGGATAACGCTCCACACCGGCGATGTTCAAATTGGTCGTCTGGCCATGCATCCTGAAGGCACACACCTCGCATTCCTTCGTTTTGATGCTGACGGAAGCCGTCATATTGTTGTTCTTAACCTGGAAAACGGCGAGGAGCGAATCCTGACAGATGGTGATCACGACGACCGTCATCCGCTGTGGAGTCCCGATGGCAGAATGTTGGCATATACCAGCCTGCGCGATTACGTTCCAAATGTTTTCCTGATGGATCCCTTCGCTGATCACCCAAGTGAAGAAAGAATCACATCTCTGTTTGCAGGTGCCACAGCCCTGCAATGGTTGCCGCCCGATTCACTGAACGAAAGAGGCAGGTTGGTCATAGCCACTTCGGACACCAAGCGCGACAATGAGATATATATTATTGATGCCGGCAGAAGAAAAGAGGAACCGGTGGTGGATATTAATCCGGCCTACACAGAATGGCTTACCCACAAACCGCCCAGTGTGATTCCAACCAATGTGGCACCGGATGAAAGTCTGATTATCGACCGTTACGAATACAATTCATGGAAAAACATCAGTCACGCAGCCACACTGCCTTTTCCCTATTTTACCAGCAGCGATGATTTTGGGCTTGGGGTGATATCGCTTTTCAGCGAGCCGTTATCCAAGCACATGTTCACGATGGCTGCTGCCGTTTCTTTCAGGGAATTTCGTGACAACAGCCTGTTTTTCTTCAGTTACATCAACAATCAGTTCAAACCTTCCCTGAGTATAAACCTGTATCATAACAGCTTCACAGGCAGGTTTTTTGAACGCGATTACCTGGTAACAACCAATTCCGGTGCTTATCTTCTGGCCACTCTTCCCCGCGACTGGATCGACAATACTTTTGTAAACTCGACACTGTATGGCCGCTTCAGATATGAATATACCGATGCCAACAGGTTTTGGGAAGAAGAAGCTGTTTTCTTTTCCGATGCTCCACAGGATGGCTGGCAGCAGGATTTCCAGATGGGTTTGCGTATAAGTAAGCAAAAACCCTTTGCCCATAATTTGATCCATCCCCTGGACGGTTGGGGTTTTGAGACCAGGATAACAGTGGCCTCCAGGTTGATGGGCGGCGAAACGGAATACATTCGACCCGACATTCAGGCCTACAGAATACTGCCCGGAGGCGGAAACAACCGCTTTTTTCTCTTCGGAAGAGCTATCGCACAATGGGGTGATGCCTTTCCACAAGACTATATAGGTCTGAGCAGGTATGATGATATCCGTTTCGGAAACATGTTGCCCGGTCTGGAATTTTTATACACCGATACAGAAAGGGTTCGTGGATACCGTGATTATGCGAGCGGTGATCGTTTGTTGTTTGGCACCCTGGAATACAGGATGCCATTCATGGAGAGTTTGCAGACCCGAATTCTGGGTCTGGTATCTCTCGGTCGCACCAGTTTAACAGCCTTCATTGATGGTGGTCTGGTATGGAGTGATGAAATCCTGCCCGGCGACGATTTAGTGAAACGCGCAGGTACGGGACTGGAACTGAAAAACGTGATCAGCATCGGTGGACTGCAACTGGTGCACAGCCTGGGAGCTGCACAGTCTGTCAGAGAAATGGGACGTGATGAGGATGTTGAGGTATATTACAGGGTCCGGGCTGTCATTCCTTTCTGATGATATCTTCAGAAACTCCATTTTTTTTACCGGTTACTCAGGGTAAACGTAAATATGGTTGTCTGAATATAAATAGACAATTGTTAAAGGATGGAAGAGAGTAACCGTCGTTTTATTGAAGGCTTGCGTGTTGGCGACAGGCAAATTTTTGCAGAAATCTTTGAATCTTTTTATGAGCCGCTGTGTCGATATGCGGTGCAGCGCGTTTATTCAGAAGAAATTGCCGAGGAAATCGTTCAGGATATTTTTGTGAAACTCTGGATTAAACGAAAAGAGTTGAATGTACAAACATCACTCAGGGCTTATCTTTACCGGACAGCATTGAACAGGATCATCAATCACAAAAAACATAAAGACGTACAAGCTGCCCATCACCGGCACGCAATGGCAACAGCAACCATAACTGCAGAACCCTCATCGGATGTTACGGAAAAAGAGCTCATGATGCTTGCCGCCAAAGCGGTGGCAGCCATGCCCGAGAAAAGAAGAAGGGTATATGAGCTTAGCAGGAAGGAAGGTCTGAAATATGCAGAAATAGCAGATGCAATGGGAATATCTGTTAAAACCGTTGAAGCACACTTGTCGGCCGCTCTTGAGCACATGCGCAAGCATCTGAGGGATTATTTACCTGTTTGTTTTTTATTGATGATGAATTATCTGTAGCTTGATTGATGTTTTTTTCGAACGTAAAAAATCGAAAAAGGGAATAAGGGTAAGCCAACCATGGGCTGTCAGATAATATAGAAATTGATCAAAAAGCATGAACTCGAATTTAGATTATAAAATATTGATTGCAAAGTTTTTATCTGGTGAGGCTAAACCGGAAGATAAGCTTGAGCTTGAAATGTGGCTGGCCAAATCGGAGGAAAATCGATCCATATTCGAAGAATATGAAGCTGTTTGGAATCTTCTGCCGGAAAACGCAGAAATAACCCAATTCGATTCCAGGTCCGCCTGGGAAAAAGTGGAACTGGAATTGGATAAACTGGACGACATTCAGAAAAGTGATGATCATACGGTGATTAAACCCAAAATCAGATCATTAAGAAAGACACTTTTTCAGTTTTCTGCCGCTGCTGCCATCGTTATTATGATCGTGTCCCTTGTAATGTTTTTTCTTCCTAAGGATATTGAAATGGTTACAATTTATGCTGAAACCACGGAAGATGCCGAATACATTCTTCCTGATGGCAGCAGCATTACTATGCAAGCCGGTGCGACCATAACCTATCCACGTTCTTTTCATCGAAACCTCCGTGAAGTGACACTTGCCGGAAACGCCTATTTTGATGTAGCGGCCGATGACATGCCTTTCATTGTCAGGATGGAAGGTGCCAGCGTTTTGGTACTGGGAACATCTTTCTATATTTCCCGCGCCGAAGATAATCCCGCGATCCTTGAAGTTTCAGTGGTAAGCGGAAGCGTTAGACTTCAATCTTCCGATACGGAGTCTTTAAGTGTTGATTTAACTGCCGGAGAACGGGCTATTTTTGACCAGGCTAACCAATATATGGAGCAAGTGAAGATCGGCAATATGAACTTCCTGGCATGGAAAACTGGAATTCTGGAATTTAACGACGATCCGTTGGACTATGTTTTCAGTATCCTGGAAAGAAATTACAAAATCAACATTGAAAATAATGCAGACCTTACAGGGATGAAACTAACAGGAAGATTTGTTGATGAAGACCTCGAGGATGTTTTCCAGGCGATTGCAATGATTTTTGACCTGGAAATTGATATTCATTCAGGACAAGTGTATATTCAAAAACCTTAGTTTTTCAGGTTCGTGTTTTGAACAACTCTATGTGTACATATGTTTAAATGGTCATGTAAACAAAAACTTTGGAAATCAGAATGTTTGTGACCAAAATATTTCATTTTCGCCGTTTTGCGATCATTTTTCTGATCATCTTTTGGAGTCACTCCCTGTTGCAGGGCAGCCAAATGAATGATATCGGTCCGGTTATTTCATTCTCTGCAGAAAATCAATCTGTTGGTACTATCCTTAACAGGTTGGTTCTGGAACTTGGCATGAATCTGACATTCACGTCTTCTGACCCTGATTTCGGAAGGACGATAACTTACAGTGCTGTGGATAAACCGGCGAGTCAGATTCTGAGTGAGATACTTGCCCTTATTGGTTATGAATATTCAAGGGTGGGCAATCAGATGGTTGTTCACCGGTCTGCAATTTATATTGGTTCCGGTGCACAGGGAACTTCGGATCATACAAATCCTCCGGATACCATCATTAAGATCGTAGAAGTGCCTGTGATTGTTACAGACACAATAGTTATTCGCGATACAATTGTACAGGTACGATATCTCCAGTCGCTTAGCACCGGTGTCCGGCCGTTAATTGCATCACGCTCTGTGCTTTCCCGAAGGCAGATCAGGGAAGAAAACTGGACGTTTTCGATCTCTTATGGTCAAATGGTTGCAGGATTTCGCAATATCAATGTTCCGGAAACCAATCCCGACCTGGATGATGTGCGCCGCGCCGAATCGTCTTCGGTCAGCAATATGGCCCTGACAGCTGCCATTAACTACAAAACCGGAGCTTTGCGGATGGGTGCCGGCTTGTCACTTAATAGCCATGCAAACCCATTTAACTATGCTGAACTCTATACCACCGGAGGTTTCTTCCGGGTAGACACCCTCGATGCTTTTTTTACAATCATTAACGGGGAGCAGATATGGACATATGTGACCGATTCCGTTTATATACCGCTGGAATCTCAGGAAGTTTTCATTGAGCGGACAAATCGGCTGGGAATACTGGAACTGCAACTGGGTTTTTCATATGATGTCTATGTCATAGAAGATATAACATTTTTTTTCAATGGGGGGATCAATATGGGAACGCCCATTTGGCTCAATGGATTGTCGGTTATTGATCAGGAAGGATATCCATCCGGATCTCTCAGTCGAAGTGATTTGAATCCATGGATATTGGGTTATCAATTCGGATTTGGAGTTAAAACACGATTAAATAATCAGGCCGACCTGGTTCTTGGTAGCTTATACAAAAGATATGTCAACGAATTATATCCGGATCATCCCATTGACAGACGCTTGCATGGTGTTGCCATTCAACTGGGCTTAATCTATTACCTGTAAATTCCATGAGCGCTCTCCGGGAAAACATACGTAATTCATTCATCCTGATGTATGCAGGATTTTTGGGTGTGTTTATCCTCTCACCATATATGCTTTTTTCGGGAGAGATAATTGTTGGCGGAACACTGCAATCCAGTGCCACGTGGACATCCGGTAATACATACGTGGTTATTGAAACCGTTATTATACCCCAGCAGATCAGACTTGACATAGAAGCGGGAACCACCGTAAAGTTTAATCAATTTAGCGGATTGTTCGTGGATGGAGGCCAACTGCACATTTCAGGTGCACCAAACGATAGCGTGTATTTTATTCCCAACCATCAGGCCAGTGACCCATGGTTCTGGAACGGAATCACACTCAGTTCGATTGGCGAGCCGGATCAGGTGCATATTGAATACGCAGGCATACGTCATGCACAACTTGGTATAAAGGGCTCATCAAGCGATTATGTAATGATCCGGCATTCAAATATCAGCAATCATCTGACTGCCGGATTATTGCTGGAAAACAGTTCGGATTGGCATATTACGGATAACAGAATCGCACACAACCTTCGGGGCATTGAAATAATAGCCTCCGGAAGTGGTATCAGTGTCTCCGGTAACCATATCATGAGAAACAACCTCAGCAATTTGGATATCAATATTTTACTGCAAAGCATCAATAATGCCACTGCCGATAATAACCTTATTGAGCACAATTTGATACAAAATGCAGGAAACGGGATCTGGTTGTTTTCAACCTCGCATGGGGTTTCAGGAGTGACTTCTATCAGCCAAAACTTTTTAATAAATAACGGTGCCGGAAATGGTGGCCATGGCTTGATAGTTTCCGTAAAAGGTGTTGCGGTAAATAATAATGTTTTCTGGAACAACAGCTCGGCAGTTGATTTTACCAATGCACAACAGGTTACATTTTTCAACAATAATATTTACCAAAACAATAAAGGCATAACCATCAGAAATAATTCGGACGACATCCATCTTTACCATAATACACTTACTGCCAATAAAAATGATGTCCTGACTTTTCAGTCTGCCGGAGACATAGATTTCACCAATAATAATGTGTTTGATTATAAGGAAGCAGCTGAGGCTATTATTAAGAACCTGACAGCGGAAGATATTCATATTCCTGATAACTTCTGGGGTACAACAAATGACAGCATCATTAACAAGCTGATGTACCACAACCCGAATGACCCTGATCTCGGTGAATTGATATTCGAACCGTTTCTTGAACAAACCGATCCGGATGCCCCCGTCTCGGCACCTTCTCATGTGGTCAGGCAAGACATCAACAATCAGACAAGAATTGCATGGAGAAGCAATCCCGAAGCGGATGTGATCGGATACCGGCTTTATTATGGTTCTTTTTCAGATTATCTGTTTGATCAATCAGTAGAAGACCTGATCACCGATACCGTGTACGTTTTCGTTTTGCCGGAAGGGGTCAATGTGGCTGTGACTGCCGTCGTCAACGAAGACCAGGGCGCCGGCAATCAACTGGCAGGACTGGAAAGTCCCTTTGCATTTGCCGTGCATTATCCATTCGCCGGTGAAGACAAATTCATCTGTTCCACTCAACCCCTTTTGAACATACAGGAAAGCAATGTTCCGGCTGGCACTGACAGCCTGTTGTGGCAAACAGGTGGCGATGGGGCATTTAGCAACCCCAGGATCGTCAGGCCTGTGTATTTTCCCGGACACCATGACCGCGCATCCGGTGAAGTAGTGCTTCGGTTGACGGCATTTTCCAATGGACAAGCTTTGGCCGATTCCATGTTGCTTGGCATCGATCCGGTACCGGAAATATTTGCAGGCCCAAATACAATTATATCCCCCGGCGATCAGTATATGACTGATCCGGCATCAGCATTGCATGCCGGACAGTTGCTCTGGACCTCAAACGGAGATGGATTTTTTACAGAGCCCGATAGCCTTCACACAGCGTATATACCCGGACCTGATGACGTCGCTTTGGGGTCCGTAATCCTTACACTTACCGGTTTCGCGGATCATTGCAGCGATGTATCCCACACCATGACACTGAAAATAAAGGAATCCCACACCGTGCAAGGCCGGTTGTGGGCAAAAAATGAAAGGTTATCAAACAACCCCGTTATTGCTGTGCGATTCTCTGAATCCGGAGGTTTTCCAACCCGCAGTATTACCTATACCGACCAAACCGGGCATTTTCAGTTTGATGCCCTGTTCAAAGGAACATACGTGTTTTATGCCCCTTCTGATACTTTGCAATATGCTGATTTTGTACCGTCTTACCACGTCTGGCATAGCCGCTGGCAGGATGCCTATCTGCATACCATCAACGGAGACACCTATGAACTGGATATCCGCCTGAATCAATTACCGGTTTCATTACCCAAAGGGGAGGGGAGTATCAGCGGAATCTTTGAGATGTCTGATCTGCATCCCGCTGATATCGAAATTTTATGTAATCCATGGTTTTCTGATGATAACAGGCCATTTTGTTCTGAAGGTCTTTCCAATATTTCCATATTGCTTTTTGGAGAAAGCCGCCGTCTGTTATACAGACATACATTAACAGACGCAACCGGAAAGTTTTCATTCACAGATCTGCCTTATGGCAATTATATTCTTGAAGCAGAGTTTGCCGGCTACGAATCCATTTCATCTCCTCTGATAAGTCTGATGCCCGGCCAGGAAACAATCTCCGGAGTTCAGCTCATTATTGCCGATAATTATAAAATAGAGATTCATTTGCCTGATAAATATCAATTTGAGTCAAAAATCAGCCATGCATTCCCAAACCCAAACCACGGGCAGTTTCATGTCAATGGGTTAAACATCGACGATGTGGTCAACATTTACAACCATCATGGCCAATTTATTGAAAGCAAAACAGCCGGCCATCACAGCTTGTACTTTGATCTTCCTGCAAAAGGCCTGCATTTTATCGTTATCCGCAGAGAAAACGCTCCGCGACTTGTCGAGAAAATGTTGATTTACTGACCAAACCTGCACCGGTAAAACATCAATCTCACAACCCTGCAATGTATATCTATGGGTTCTCCAACCCCGAATATTTTCTGTCAACATACATAACCTGCATTATTCATGCTTTTAATTCAGGTCAGATGCGAGGCGTCGAAAGCCGCCG
>REEA01000068.1 GCA_007695305.1 Bacteroidia bacterium | reverse complement strand
GAATGCAGGATCACCGCACCCTGTTTTTACCCTGCACCTGCCTGTTTTTGGCTAAATCCCATATAAAAAAAAATGACATTTCCAAGAAAAAACAAAAAAATATTTCTTTTGGATATTTAATCCGGCATCCTGAAAAATGTTCTAACATTGTTTTGCGAACCAAATCATTGTATTCACCAAAAAATAAAATTAGCACAATGGATGCACAAGTAAAAAAGTTTATGGATTATGTGGTGGCGAAAAATCCGGCCGAAAAGGCTTACCACCAGGCCGTGCAGGAAGTGGCCGAAACCATCATCCCTTTCCTGGAAGAAAACCCGAAATACAAGGCGGCGAAAGTCTTTGAGCGGATGATCGAACCTGAGCGGGTAGTCATTTTTCGGATTCCCTGGATAGATGACCAGGGAGAAGTACAAGTAAACAGGGGGTACCGCATTGAGATGAACAGTGCCATTGGTCCTTACAAAGGCGGGATGCGCTTTCACCCCACAGTAGACCTGGGTGTTTTGAAGTTCCTGGCTTTTGAGCAGGTCTTTAAAAACAGCCTCACATCCCTGCCGTTGGGTGGCGGGAAAGGTGGCTCCGACTTTGATCCCAAGGGGAAGTCGGATGTGGAAGTGATGCGTTTCTGCCAAAGTCTGATGACAGAACTCTTCCGTCATATCGGACCCGATACGGATGTGCCTGCCGGTGACATCGGTGTGGGTGGCCGTGAAGTCGGGTTTATGTTTGGTCAGTACAAGCGTATCAAAAACGAATTCACCGGAGTATTTACCGGCAAAGGTCTTGAATATGGCGGTAGCCTTATTCGTCCGGAGGCAACGGGCTATGGTACGGTTTACTTCGCGCAGGAAATGCTCGCCACCATCAACGAAGAGATCAAAGGTAAAACCGTTTCCATCAGTGGCTCCGGAAACGTGGCGCAATTCGCTGCCCAAAAAGTGATTGAGCTGGGCGGGAAAGTGGTTACCCTGTCAGATTCAAACGGCTACATCTATGATAAAGACGGTATTGATGCCGAAAAACTGGATTACGTGATGAACCTGAAGAATATTAAACGTGGCCGTATCCGGGAATATGCCGATGAGTTTGGTTGCAAGTTTGTAGAAGGTATTTCCCGTCCATGGGCCGAAAAATGCGATATTGCCCTGCCATGTGCCACAGAAAACGAAATCAACGAACAGGAAGCAAAAGAATTGGTTAAGAACGGTTGTATTTGTGTGTCGGAAGGTGCAAACATGCCATCAACGCCGGAAGCAGTTGAGGTTTTCTTGAACAATAAAATCCTCTATGGCCCCGGTAAAGCAGCAAACGCAGGCGGTGTAGCCACTTCCGGACTCGAAATGAGCCAAAATGCCCTTAGGTTGTCATGGACAAGGGAGGAAGTAGATCAGCGCCTCCACAATATCATGATCAATATCCATAAAACCTGTGTTGAGTTTGGAAAGGAAGGCGATTTTATCAATTATGTGAAAGGGGCCAACATCGGTGGCTTTGTAAAGGTGGCCAATGCGATGATTGCCCAGGGATATGTATAGAAACAATTATTGCACCGGAAGTACTCCTGTGTAAAACAAAACCGCAATTATTCAGGGATTCTTTCAGACAATGCCTCAGCGATCAGCGCTGAGGCATTTCCATTTCCATATAAACCTGCGGCGAAGCCGGGCGGATTGCGTCTGAAATGGTCGTAAGCCTCCAGCAGACAGGTTGCATCACGGCCGCAAATTCTGTTGTATCCTGCATCAACCAACTCAACCCACTCTGTTTCTCCCCGAAGGGTGATGCACGGTTTTTCGAAAAAATAGGCTTCCTTTTGCATACCGCCGCTGTCAGTAACCACAAGGTCGGTTCGCTCCAGCAACCAAAGCATTTCCAGGTAACTTACCGGTTCAATTACATGGACCTTTGTTGAGAAAGCAGGTAATCCTGCACCTGCAATAAGCTTTTTCGTTCGCGGATGTATGGGAAATACCACATCTGTTTTTTCAGCCAGCAGATTTATGGCGCGGATCATATCCGAGAAAACCCGGGGGGCAACGGTATTTTCTTCACGGTGAATGGTAAGCAGAACAAAATGATCCGGAAGATTTGCATAATCCGGTTTTTTAGCTCTGTGCCGGAACATAAGGGTAGCGTCGTACATCACATCACCGGTTTGGATGATACGGCAATGAAAATTCCTGAAGCCTTCGGCATTCAGATTGCTGATTGCCTTGTCGGTAGGACAGAGCAAGAGCCGGCTTAAGCGGTCTGTGAGTATTCGATTGATCTCTTCCGGCATCTGCATATTAAACGACCGGAGTCCTGCTTCCACGTGTGCCACGGGAATATCCATTTTTGAAGCCGCCAATGCACCTGCAAGTGTGGAATTTGTGTCGCCGTAAACCATCACCCAATCGGGCTGCTCTGCTCGTAAAACTGTTTCCAAAGCCTCCAGCATCCGGCCGGTCATGGCGCCATGGGGTAAACTATGGATGTTGAGCTGATACTTTGGACCTGGTATCTGCATTTGTTCAAAAAAAACCCGGCTCATGCTGGCATCAAAATGTTGTCCGGTGTGAACCATCACCTCCTCCAAATCCTCCCTGTCCAATATGGCGCTGCTCACTGCAGCCGCCTTGATAAACTGTGGCCGGGCACCAACAATGGTTAGAATTTTTGTCATATATAAGGTGATTGTTGTTGATTCCCTTTTGCAAAAATATTTCGCATCCGGGTAACAAAGTTAACAAATCTCGGGCTTATTGTCATGACGATTATCCACTGCTGTTTTTATCTTCATGATGGATTACCCAATAATGCTTAGTTTTGTAAAAAAACCATTTCATGCGTATATTTCTGGTAGGTTTCATGGGATGCGGAAAGAGCTCACTCGGGAAGCGTTTGGCAAAAAAGCTTAATTATTCATTTTTGGATTTGGATTGCAGACTGGAAGAGTTAATCGGGATGACGGTATCAGATGCTTTTGACACTCATGGAGAGGAACATTTCCGCCAAATGGAAAAGAAAGTCCTGCACGAAACATTTGGCCTCCGCAACACCATAATAGCTACCGGTGGAGGTACCCCCTGCTATTTTGACAACATGGAACAGATGAAAAACAACGGAGTTACCGTATATTTAAAAATGAGTCCGCTGAGTTTAAGTTACAGGCTCCGTTATGCCAGTAGCAACCGACCATTGGTGAAGGATTTAACAGGCAGTGATCTTGAACAATTTGTGGATCAAAAACTCCGGGAAAGGGAACCGGTATACGCGCAGTCTCACGTTATCATAAAAGGTGAATCGGCCAAACCGGATCAGATCATTTCACTGCTGTTCGGCTGATTTTTTTTTGGGGGAACAAGCTTTCGGTTTGAAAAACAATTGGTATTTTTCTTTAATTCAGGATGGGGTCGCTTGGAAAGTTTGCCCAAATGGCATAATCGTTTCCCATTTCTTTCAGCATATTGCTCCACAGCTTTTCGGGATAACGCGCCAGCACGGTTTCCAGTGAGCACTGGGTCACCACCCATGATTTTTCCACCATTTCACGCTCCAGCTGCCTGGGCTCCCATCCTGAGTATCCGATAAAAAATCTTACCTCTTCGGGAGTAACCAGCTGTAGTTTAATGAGCTCCATGAGTTTGTTGATCTCGCCACCCCAAAAAAGACCGGGTATAATTTCTATGCTGCCAGGAACTTTTTCACCGAGTGTATGCACATAAAACAGTCTTTCCGGATGAACCGGACCACCCAGGAAAAGGGGGAACTCATTGTCGGGAAATTCCTTAACAACTTGATTCAGCTTAAGATGGATAGGTTTATTTAGGATCAGTCCGATTGTACCCTCTTCAGGATTGTGTTCCACAAGCAAAACCACGCTGCGACCAAAATAAAAATCGCGCAGCGCCGGTTCGCTGATGAGAAGCTTCCCACTTGCAGGCTTCAGTTTTTTCTCTTTCATAAGAGCTAAGTACTCCGTTTTTTTCTGAATAACAAAGGTATCAGGTATTCTTATTACATTTGAAGGTTCATTCAACGGATAAACAACAAAAACTCTGCCAATGTTCAAATGACAAAAAGTAACAAACACTCCCTGTTTTTAAGCTTGAGGGAAAAATTCCCGGTGTTTGCCTATAAAGACTGTTATGTGGAGCATACACCAACAACAACACGGATAGTTTTCCACTTTGAAACTCCGGGTTGTTTCGAATTTAGACCCGTATGGCAGATCAATTATGGTGTTCATGCAAAAAGGAAGGCAGAACAGGCCGGTATGCCGACAGATACCTTTATTTTTCACCTTGGAATGGTTGAAATGATCAGTTACTGGAAGGCGTTTTGTTCTCCGGAAATTTTCGTCAAGCCTTTCCTATTGTCAGCAGAACAACAATACTGGTGGAAAAATCTTTTTCGTCGAGGCCTGGGAGAGTTTTTCCACGTGAATGGCATTCCCCAGCCCGGCGATGATTTGTTTCAATTCCGTTTTTCCGGACAGGCAACTTCTCCGGCTGCACCCATGCTGAGCTATGGACAGCCTGATCCCGGAAAGGTACTGGTACCTGTAGGTGGAGGCAAGGACTCTGTAGTGACCCTCGAGTTTTTTAAATCATTAGGCTATGAGATTATTCCCTTTGTGATTAATCCCCGCCGCGCGACGACCGACGTACTGGAAACAGCGGGTTTCTCGCCTGAAGAAACGGTAACCATGGAGAGAAAGATGGAACCAATGCTGCTGGATCTCAATAAAAAGGACTATCTGAATGGACATACTCCTTTTTCAGCAGTCATTGCATTTGCATCGGCCTATGTTGCAAATCAGCTCAAAATTAAAAATATAGCACTTTCAAATGAGTCAAGTGCCAATGAACCCACCATACCCGGTACCGGCATCAATCATCAATACAGTAAATCTTTTGCATTTGAAAAGGATTTCCGGCAATATACGGCTGTCTTCCTGGAGCTGAACACTGAATATTTTAGCCTGCTCCGACCTTTGAATGAAATACAGATCGCGGCTCTGTTTTCAACATATACCGATTATCATCCGGCGTTTAAAAGCTGTAATGCGGGAAGCAAAGAGGACATTTGGTGCGGCCAATGCTCAAAATGTTTGTTTACCTATATCGTACTCTCGCCATTCATACCGGGTGATCAAATGATAACCATTTTTGGGAAAGAGCTGTTTTCTGATTTTGCACTAAAGGGGATTTTGGAAGAGCTCTGCGGCATATCCCCCGAAAAACCTTTTGAATGTGTGGGCACCATTGAAGAGGTCAATCTGGCACTGTCTCTCTCGGTGCTCAAGTGGCGCAATGCCAACGCCGGTTTACCGGCTCTGCTGGAGTATTATGCAGAAACAGGATTGTTTCGGGAAAATGCCGGTCAGGAGTTGAAACGATTTCTGCGTACCTTTGATATTGATCATTTTTTACCTCATGATATTGAACTTGTTTTGAAAGACAAGCTTTCGGATGATCGCTTTGGTAACCCGGCCTGATCGGTTGACCGGGATAATTTGATATATAGAATCAGAACCCCATTAGTAAGGGTTTGTTTTCACCTTGGATGTATGGACAAGATCGGACGTTTTTTTCATGAACGATTCAGGGGTAAGCGTTTGGCTATTCTTGGTTTTGGGCGTGAGGGACGTTCAACCCTCAGGTGCATCAGCCGTTATATGCCCGGCTACCCGGTAATTATTTCCGACCGCAACCCCAATATGGAAACAAATGATCCGGTGGTTTTGCAATCCGGATCTGTTTCCTGGCATACTGGTCCCGATTATCTGAAAGTGCTTGAAGGTGCAGATATTATCATTAAGTCGCCCGGTATTCCTTTCACTGTGATGGACGGTTTGGACATCCATGGTGTTATTACATCTCAAACCGAATTGTTTCTGGAGCTTTTCAGGGACCAGGTGGTCGGAATTACCGGTACAAAGGGAAAGAGTACGACAGCAAGTTTGTTGTATCACATTTTAAGAGAGTCGGGAGAAGCTGCGGTGATTGCCGGAAATATAGGCATACCGTGTTTTGAGATTCTGGAGGAGGTTGCACCTGGCACCCCGGTGGTACTTGAAATGAGCAGTCATCAGCTGCAGCATATCAGATTATCTCCCCATGTGGCCGTTTTGTTGAATATTTTCGAAGAGCATCTTGATTACTACGGGTCTTTTGAGGCATACCGGGATGCCAAGCTGAATATAGCCCGTTGGCAGAAAACCGGTGATGTTTTTGTGTTTAACAAGGCCAGCCGGGGTTTGCAAAGCATTATGTCTTTATTTGATACACAAGCAGAAAAGATATCGGTGGGCGTTGCCTGCCCCGGTGCCGGACAAATACGTTGTGACGGGCCGGATCTGGTTTTTACCCGAAAGGGGCAAAGCCTGACTTTTAGTGATATTTGTCATCAGTCGATGATCATTGGGCAGCACAACCTGGAGAATATGGCAGCCGCTGTTGCTGTTGCTTTGCTGCTTGGTGCCGGCCCCGGTTCTATTCCACGGGCCGTTTCCGGGTTTAAAGGATTGCCGCATCGCATGCAGCATGCGGGAACCTGCGGTGGAGTAATCTTTTACAACGACTCCATTGCCACTATTCCCGAAGCGACCATTGCAGCAATAAAGGCATTGCCGGACACGGAAACGCTCATCCTTGGAGGGACCGATCGTGGTATTGATTACGGGCCGTTGATGCATTTTCTGGCTGGCTCGGCTGTTTCCCGTTTTTTCTTTACAGGTCCGGCCGGACGGCGTATGCATGCCTTGGCAAAGGCCATGGAAGGCTTCAGGGGTAAACAATTGATCTTTTCAGAACTTTTTGATGAGGCCGTGATCCAGGCTGCCCGGCATACCAGTCGCGGAAAGATATGCCTGCTTTCGCCGGCTGCGGCCAGCTACGACCAATTCACCAATTTTGAGGAGAGGGGGCAGCGTTTTATTGATCTTGCTCAAAATGCCTGATCAGAGCGTCTGCCTTATTTACAGACTGTTTCAGCCATTCCAGCAGTATATCTGAGCGCTCTTCTTCACTCAGCTGCCATTCCGTAACCTTATCCCTGATTTTTGGTGTAAGGTGGTAAAGGCATAGGGCCGCAGAAACAGATATGTTAAAGCTTTCGGTAAATCCAACCATGGGGATTTTTACAAAGCCATCGGCCATTTTCTTTGCTTCAGGGGTCAGGCCCTTCATTTCAGTACCGAATACCAAAGCGGTTTTGGGTTCTACAGGCAGTTCTTCCAGCAGGCAATCGTCTTTATGAGGAGTTGTGGCAATGATCCTGTAGCCCTTTTCTTTTAGGCTGCTGATGCAAACGATGGTGTTGTGCTGTTGGGTGTTGTACTTATGCAGGCTTAACCATTTGGAGGCACCGAGTGCTACATCAGGATTTATTTCATAGATATTTTGATTTTCAATGATATGTACATCCTGCACGCCAAAACAGTCGCAGGAACGGAGTACTGCGGAAGCATTCTGGGATTGATAAATGTCTTCCATCACCACGCACAGGTGGCGTGTACGCAGGGAAAGCACGTTCATCATTCTGGACAATCGCTGCTGGCTAACAAATCCGGAGAGATAACTGATCAGTTGTTGCTTTTTATCGCTCATCGGTTTATTTGAAGGAATATCGGGAGAAAGATTACTCGTTGCTTTTGATCAGCATTCCGGCAATGCGATAAAGGATACGGGCGGAAATAATACCATCCAGGCGACCTTCACCTGTTTCAACGAGGTCTGCCCCGATGAATCTTTTGCCGGCGTTGAATGCTGTTTCCAGGAGGTATATTGCCTGATTGAATGACAATCCTCCCGGAACCGGGGTTCCGGTACCGGGGC
Organism: Bacteroidia bacterium; assembly: GCA_007695305.1. GTDB lineage: Bacteria > Bacteroidota > Bacteroidia > Bacteroidales > UBA7960 > PUPG01. Next base: position 8,832 of record REEA01000068.1, on the reverse strand, counting down.
AAAAGGCCGGTTCCAGTCCATCCACGTCGAAAGAGATGTAAACATTGTCGGGCAGATCATTGACAATATCCTGGCATATTTCTGACCAGTTTTCACCTTCAAAGAGGCGTTGGTGAAGGTCATGGCCAAAATATGTTTTGATGGTGCGGTGGTTTTTTGAGATCATCTGCACTTCTTCGGTACAGAGTTCCCTGATCCCCACCTGTACAATCCTTTCCACACCCTCGGTATTGATGGCATTATGCATCACGGAGGCATGTGAATGTGTAAACCCCTGGTATGATTCCCGCATGTCGGCGTGGGCGTCAATTTGCAGGATGCCGAAAGATTCTTCCCTTGCCAGCGCACGGATCAGACCCGTTGAGATGCTGTGATCGCCTCCCATAAGAAACGGTATTTGACCGTTTTCCACATATTGCAGGCATTTCATTTCCAGTTCAAGCATGAGAGATTCACATGCCTGATTGACATTTTTAAGTAATCCCTGCATTTCCTGGTGGTCATCCGTTTCACCGCCTCCTTCCAGAAATTGAATGATTCTCGAAGCTTGTTTTCGTGTGCTTTGGTTTCTTGTTTTGATAACCGGTTCTATTTTTTCCATCGCCATACCTTTTTTCCAGGCGTTGGGTGCCAGCGGGTCGAACAGGTCGATCTGAAAAGAATGATTAAAGATGTTCTGCGGTCCGTTGCATGTCCCGGTCTTGCTCGAAGCCGTGACATCCCATGGTACAGGGATAAAAACCAATTGTGACTCCGATACTTCAAAAGGGAGGGAGAAAATATTGTTTGAAAGATTGCCGGCTCTGTTTGGATTGAAACCCGCTAACTTATCTTCAAGGCTCATGGTGTAAGGTTTAGGTATTTGCTCTTCTGTTGGATTTGGCTGGCGAAAGGCTCTGGTTATTAATTCTGACCTGTAAATGTAGCAATAAATTTTTGGTTGTGGCACAAAAAAAAACCCCGGGACTGCCCGGGGCTTTTCAATAAAAGAAAACCGTTTTTACTTAACCACATCGGCAAGTTCAGCACCGGCTTTGAATTTTACAACTTTTTTGGCCGGAATCATAATGTCTTTTCCGGTCTGTGGGTTTCTGCCTTTACGCGCTTCTCTGTGCGATACGGAGAAAGATCCGAATCCTACCAGGGCTACCCTGTCACCTTTTTTGAGAGCGTCAGTAGTTGCCTCGATAAAGGAATCGAGTGCTTTTTTAGCGTCAGCTTTTGTTAATCCTGCGGATGCTGCAATGGCATCGATCAATTCTGCTTTGTTCATGATTTTTCAGTTTTTGTTTAATAGATAATTGGGTTCGTTTCCATTAACCTTTGCAAATATAAGGTATTCCTAGGAAAATGCAAGCTTAAAACAAAAAATATTGAAAATTGTTAATAAAATCGGTACATTTGTTAATAACTTTGAATGAAAAGTGCAATTTTACTGCTATTTCAGGCTATTTCTCTGGATTAAATATCGATGTATCATTCAAATTGCATCCCCCTGAGTAATTCTTTGGTGCTCATTCTTTTTTTCCCGGGGAGTTGAAGTTCCAGAATCTCAACCATTCCATCTCCGGTGGTAAATCGAATATAAGATTTGTTGTCGGTCAAAAGTTTTCCGGGCTCATGATCATGTGTCACTTCCATTGGCCTTGCATGATATATTTTTATGAGGGCAGAAACGTCCTGTTTTACCTTCACCTCGCAGAAAGCTCCTGGTACCGGGCTCAGTCCGTGTATATGGTTAACAACTTCACGGCTTGACTTATCCCAATTGATCCTGCAGTCTTCTTTGTGTATTTTGGGTGCTTTATGCAGTTGGTCATGACCGGAAACCAGTTCTTCCTGGTGCATCGGTTTTACCGTTCCTGCGTTTAAGGCATTGATGGTATGCACAACCAGTTCGGCACCGGCAGTTTTTACTTTTTCATGCAAACTGCCTGCTGTTTCGTAAGTTTGGAGGGGTATTTTCTTTTGAAACAGGATTTTACCTGTATCGATTTGGTGATCCAGCAGGAAAGTTGTCACGCCGCTTTCCTTTTCTCCGTTGATAATTGTCCAGTTAATGGGTGCCGCTCCCCGGTAGTCGGGGAGGAGGGAGGCATGCAAGTTAAAGGTTCCTTTGGGTGGGATAGCCCACACACTTTCCGGTAGCATGCGAAAAGCGACAACCACTTGTATATCGGGTTTGAGGCTTTTCAGTCGGCTGATGAACTCCGGAGATTTTAGATTTTCCGGTTGTAAAACCGGGATATTCAAACCGTCAGCCAATTCTTTCACAGGGGATTGCCTGATTTTTCTGCCACGGCCGGCGGGACGATCCGGGGCTGTAACAGCGGCGACTATTTGAAAACCGTTGTTAACTATCGCCTGCAACACATGCGAAGCCAGTTCAGGCGTACCCATGAAGACGATACGCGGACTTTTTTCGGGTGTTATGTACATTACCAGGGTTCGTCGAATGGGTCAAAAGAATCAAAATCATCGGGAATCATGATGTCTTTCAGGTTAGCCATGCGCAAAGCAGCAGCGGCGGCTTCCACCCCCTTGTTGCCGTGTTTTCCGCCTGCTCGTTCTTTTGCCTGTTCGACTGTATCGGTTGTTAGCACGCCGAAAATAACAGGTGTAAGGTAATCGATGGCCACTTTCATGCAATTTTGTGCCACTGCCTGTGATATGAATTCAAAGTGCCGGGTTTCTCCCTGTATCACGCAGCCAATACAAATGATCGCATTCAATGATTGTGTTTCGGCGAGCATGGCAGCAGCCTGGGGTAACTCAAAACTGCCCGGAACACGCACGGTGGTGACATTGTTTTCACCCACCCCGTTGGCTCTTAGCGTTTCCATTGCTCCGTTGTAAAGGGCGTCGGTGATTTCGCTGTTCCAATCTGAAACCACAATGGCAAATAAAAGATCATCACCATCGGGCAGGGATTGATCAGCAAAAGACGACAGGTTTTTTTGCTTGGCTGCCATAATACATATTTTTTATTGAAAAAAGGGAATAGGGAATTACATCCTGTGCCGCGCGCGTGCAATGAATTTCTCTATATCCCTTGCTTCGTTTGAATCTGCAAATTCCCTTTGAATCCTTTCATACAGCCTTAAAGCTTCAGCATATTCGCCCTTATGCTCATACAAAAGGCCTGCCTTAAGGAGGAATGCCGGCGTGGTAAGGTTGTTGGGCTGATGACGGTAAGCACTGCGATAATACCTGGCTGCACGCTGCAAATCACCCAGCTCCCAATAAGCATCACCTATGGCACCATATGCCATCGCGCCCAGCATCTGATCCCTCTTGCGGAAACGCTGCAAATGATCGACCCCTTCTTTAAATTCACCCAGGTTGATCAGACTGATACCTGCGTAATAACGGGCAAGGTTTGCGGCTTTTGTCATGCGATAACCTGAAATGATATCCAGAAAACCGGGAAATTCTCCATCTCCCTCAAGTGCCAGCTCAAATTCTTCTCCCTGAAAATATTTTTCTGCCATGAACATCTCCGCCAGACCTTCCTTTTCCCGGGGCTCCAGAATAAAACGGGTATAACCAATATAACCAGCAATGATCAGAACGATAATGGCAACCGCTGATATAATGATGTTTTGGTTGCGCTCAATAAATTGTTCTGTCTTACTTAAGGCCTCTTCAACGGCTACAATATTCTTTGATTCTTGTTGTGACTTTTTACTTTTTGCCATGGTAGATTTATTTTAGGGTGCAAAATTACATTAATTTTGTTTGCTGCAATGCTTTTTAGGGTTTTTTTTGCGCCCGTTAAAACATATACCCGTTGTAACCGTTTTTTTTCAGGATACGAATTAAAACAGACATGCCTGGATACAGAACCGGCCTTGGAGCCATCATCTTATTGATTGTTGCAATTTTTCTGGGCTCATGCCGTGATGATGGCTATGATAGCGATCCTTCATTAAAACTGACATTTTCGCGCGACTCCCTGTTGTTTGACACTGTGTTTACCACTGTTGGATCTGCCACACGCTCATTCAGAGTATATAACGAACACAACCGGCGTGTGCGAATCTCTTCGGTCAGGCTGGCAGGAGGTGCACAATCCTATTTTCGAATGAATGTTGACGGTCGCTCCGGTACCATGCTGCATGACATCGACATTGAAGCCAGGGACAGTATTTTCGTCTTTGTTGAAGTTACCGTTGACCCTGTAAATCAAAATCTTCCGCTGATCATTATGGACAGCATCGAGTTCAATATCAATCAGAACATCCAGGACGTTAAACTTGTGGCCTGGGGTCAGGATGCACATTTTATCCATCCAAATTTTACAGACCCCAATGGATTGGAATACCATAGAATTACTGAAGATACGGAATGGACGGCCGACCTGCCTTATGTTGTTTATGGATTGGCGGTGGTGGCCCCGGATGTAACCCTGCGCATGAAGGAGGGTGCCAGGATACATATGCATAACAATGCAAGCCTGGTATTCCTTGCCAGATCGAGTCTGAAAATTGAAGGTAGCCCTGATGCACCGGTTACCATACAGGGTGATCGCCTGGAACCCTTCTATCAGAATCAGCCCGGCCAGTGGGGAAGGATCTGGCTTACAGCCACCAGCAAAGACCATGTAGTGGAACACGCTGTGATAAAGAACGGTAGCGTGGGCTTGCATGTGGATACACTCGGACATCCTACCAATCCTACTTTGCAGATCAGAAATACCATCATCAAAAACAAAAGTATTGCCGGGTTATTTGCACAGGGCAGCCATGTAATTGCTGAAAACCTGGCTGTTGCCAATTGCGGTCAATATGCCTTGCTGCTTGCCCTCGGAGGGCACTATGATTTCAGGCACACCACGGTTGCCAACTACTACCGCATCGACATCAGACACACACCTTCTTTGCTGTTGAATAATTATTATTTTGATGAAAATGGCCAGGTACAGATCAGACCCTTTGAGCATCTGTTTTTCGGTAATACCATTGTTTATGGCAGTAACCAGGAAGAAATCGTTTTTGATGTTTTCGAAGGTACGGAAACAGTTTATACCTTTGATCACTGCCTGATTCGCACCCGTCTTGACACTTCCGGCTCTGCATACATCAACACCCTTGTGAACCAGGATCCGCTTTTTTATAACACCCAGCTGCATGACTTTCGTCTCACGGAAGAGTCGCCGGCCATAGGTGCCGGAAACCCGAATATTGCATGGGATATTCCCTATGACCTCGAAGGGCGCAACCGCACAGAGCGTACCGATATCGGGGCATTGCAGTTTTTTCCCGTTGATGAAGAGGACGATTGACGATTGTCGATTACCGTTTTGCAATTACCGATTTTCGATTATATCAGGTTTTTAATGGTTTTGCCGATTTCGGCGGGAGATTCTACCACGTTTATCCCACATTCTTTGAGAATGGCTTTTTTAGCGTCGGCGGTGTCTTCCCTGCCGCCGATGATGGCTCCGGCATGGCCCATGGTGCGTCCTTTTGGGGCTGTGGCTCCTGCAATAAAACTGACCACTGGTTTTGTTCCGTAATCGCGAATATAATAAGCTGCTTCGGCTTCCATCCCTCCGCCAATCTCCCCGATCATGATGATTCCCTCTGTTTCGGAATCATTCATCAGGAGCTCCACCGCTTCTTTCATGGTGGTTCCGGGAATGGGGTCACCGCCGATTCCGATGCATGTACTTTGACCCATGCCGGATTTTGTTACCTGATCAACAGCTTCGTAGGTGAGTGTTCCTGAACGCGACACAATGCCGATACTGCCTTTTTTGTGAATGAAACCGGGCATGATACCTACCTTGGCTTCCCCGGGAGTAATCACACCCGGACAGTTCGGCCCAATGAGGCGTGCCGGTTTGTTTTTCAGGTATTCTTTCACTGTTAGCATATCCTGAACAGGTATGCCCTCCGTTATACAAACAATGACTTCAATACCGGCTTCTGCTGCTTCCAAAATTGCATCTGCTGCAAACGGAGGTGGTACAAAAATAACACTGACATTGGCATCTGCCTGCTGCACGGCTTCCTGCACACTATTGAAAACAGGCCTGTCCAGATGGGTCTGCCCCCCTTTTCCCGGGGTGACACCGCCCACAACATTGGTACCGTATTCTATCATTTGTGTGGCATGGAAGGTCCCCTCCGAACCTGTAAAACCCTGCACAATTACTTTTGAATCTTTGTTAACCAGTACGCTCATCGGTTTCATTTTTTAAAAAATAATACCCAAAAGTACATTTTTCTTTGCAAATGGCATGTGAAAACACGTTGCTTATAATTTGTTCTGCATAATTGGTACAAAAACGTCGTCTATTGCTTATATTTGTTTTCAGGTATCACTTACACATTTTATATGAAGGCATATCAAACAGATGACACCATATGTGCACCTGCCACAGCACCCGGTCATGCAGCCATTGCCATTGTGCGCTTGTCGGGCCCGGAATCTTTTTCCATCGCAGGGAAGATTTTTTTACCGCGAAAAAAGAACCTGCAGGTAACAGCTCTGACCTCGCACAGGATGTATCTCGGACAGATTATGGATGGTGATGAGGCTGTGGATGAGGTTTTGCTCACCCGCTTTGTTGCGCCAAACAGTTACACCGCCGAAAACATGGTAGAAATATCCTCTCACGGGTCGCCTTACATCCAGCAAAAGATCATTCAGCTGATGCTGGACAATGGAGCCAGGTTCGCTAATCCCGGAGAATTTACCCTGCGGGCGTTTTTGAATGGCCGGATGGATCTGTCGCAGGCCGAAGCAGTGGCTGACCTGATCGCTTCCAACTCTGAGGCTTCAAGGCTCATAGCATTCAATCAGCTGAGGGGGCATTTTTCCGGAAGGATAAAGGATCTGCGTCAGAAACTTCTTGAATTTGCCTCATTGATTGAGCTTGAACTTGATTTTAGTGAAGAGGACGTTGAGTTTGCCGACAGAATGCAGTTGGGGGATCTGTTGAATGTTATCGATGATGAAGTGAAGGTTTTACGTGAATCCTTTGCAACGGGAAATGCGCTCAAACATGGCATCCCGGTGGCCATTATCGGAAAACCCAACGTGGGCAAATCAACCCTGCTGAATGCACTGTTGAATGAAGAACGTGCCATTGTCAGTGAAATTCCCGGTACTACCCGCGACACCATTGAAGACACGATCACCATCAACGGCATCGCTTTTCGTTTTATTGACACTGCAGGTCTTCGGGAGAGTGAGGACCATATCGAAAGTGTTGGCATTGAACGTACCCATGAAAAGATCCGTCAGGCAGCTATCATCCTTTACCTGTTCGACGTTAGTTCTACCGGACTTGAAGAGATTGCACAAACCATTCTGGAGTTCAAGGAAAAAGTGGGAGATGAGGACAAACATCTTATCCTCATTGCGAATAAGATAGATTTGCTTGAGGAAATACCCCATCATTTCCGGAACCTGGTTGATCTGGAAACCATTTTTGTTTCGGCCAAGCGGAAAGAAAACATATCCATGATCACCGAGAGTCTGCTCAAAGCTGTGGATGCCGCACCCGAGGATAAGCACGCCATTTTGGTTACCAGCAGCCGGCATTACGAGGCTTTATCGCAAACATCGGAAGCGATTGCTGCCGTCAGGAATGGCATCGCGGGAGAAATTCCCGGCGATTTGCTGGCCATTGATTTACGTGGGGCATTGCATCACCTGGGCAGCATCACAGGGGAGGTTACCTCAGATGAGATTTTGGGAGAGATCTTTGGGCGGTTTTGTATCGGGAAATAGTTTTAACACCAGCACCCTGAAAGGGGCTTCACCCATGTTTTGCATGCCCCGTTCCGCTCCTCGCCGTATTTCTACCATCATTCCCGGCAGCGCTTTTATCGATTTGCTTCCGGATTTTATAAGGCCATGACCTTCCAGAACGTAAATTGATACATCAAAGTCGTTTACATGAGCGGGTAAGGTTTCGTATGGCAGTAGACTCAAGTGTATTACTTCCACATGCTTTCCTGATAGCATGATTCTTCCATCAAGCTGAAAAGGAACACGTTTGGCTGATTGCAAGGTTGTAACCCTCACCTTATGCTTTGATCATCGTTAACAACATCTTGAATTTTTCCGAGGCAAAAACGGCATGCGGGATGTTGGCCGGCATGATGACTGTCTCTCCCTCTCCCATGCTGAAGGCTTCTCCGGCAATGGTGATCGTTGCAAGGCCTTCAACAACCTGCACCATGGCATCAAAAGGTGCTGTGTGCTCACTGAGCTGCTGCCCTTTGTCGAAGGCAAACAGGCTGATGTTACCGGCTGGCTTTTCCAAAACGCGCTTGCTTACAATGCTGTTTGCTGCGTATTCAATGTCTGTTTTGAAATTGAATTTTTTGCTATGCTCAAAGTTTGTCATTGTTTTATAATTTTTAATGTTTGACAAGGATTGCTTTCGATCTGGAATAGCTTCCTGAGTATAACAATCATTTAATACATATATTTGGTACTTGAATGCGCAAATATACAAAAAGTTTTCTATTTGATCATTATCTTCTTTTTCATGAAATAAGGAAATAGCCCAAAGCCAAAAACAAGACAGTAAATTAGGTGTTGTATTTATTAAATATGCAAACAGTAATTATTTTATTTTGCATATTGTCAGAGCCACTAACACAGCACTATTAGCCTGCATTATTCACAATAAGCAAACAAATTGTTGTATCTAATTGATTAAATGGTAGTAAGAGCATATCCTTGCAAAAACTCAATTTGTTTGCTTTTTTCAAGTGCTTTTACTTCAGGCCATCTGCTTCGTTGCGAAAGCCTTGAAATAGACTACTATGTCGGCGGCGTTCGATGCCTCGCATCTGACCTGAATTAAAA
>REEA01000067.1 GCA_007695305.1 Bacteroidia bacterium | reverse complement strand
GATTTGAGGTTTATCTCAGAAAAAGTATGCTAAAAAGTATGCTAAATAAAAAACCAGCCACCCACGATCTCCTCGCAAGTGGCTGATTATGTGGTGGGCCCAGCTGGGCTCGAACCAGCGACCAACTGATTATGAGTCAGCTACTCTAACCAACTGAGCTATGGGCCCTGTTTTTATTTGTGACGCAAAAAAAACTTAGTTTTGCGATTGCAAAGATACAAATTATCTGTTTAAGAAGGTTTTTTTAGAAACCCGAAATGAATAATTCCGGGAAGAATTTTGTCACATTGATGAGCCTGGAGACTGATCTTATGTTCGAACCATTTTACGCACCACCCCTTTGAGCCGGCCCCCGGCATTAAACAGACTTTGCACCTGGTTTTTTGAAACATCAAGCCACAAGGCATACAAGCCGGCCTGTCGGGCACCCTCAACATGCTGACGGGAATCATCGATAAACAAGGTTTCCTGCGCAAGCAGGTTGTTTTCCCGGATGATCATTTCATAAATTGCAGGATCAGGCTTTCGAAGACCGACTTCATACGACAGGTATTGCTTCTCAAATAAGGCTTCCAGGCTGTTAACCCCGAAGGTGTTTCGCATATATTGCATATAAACAGGATAATGGATGGCGTTGGTATTGCTGAGCAGGAAAAGGCGATAGTGCCTGTCAATCCGCTTCAGCAGCTCCACCCGCTCCAAAGGCATGTCAAGTAACATGGCATTCCATGCATCATCAATTTGCCGGTCAGTAAGCGACAGTCCTGAAAGCTCCCGAAGGCTGTCGCGGAATTCACCCGGCGACAATGAGCCTGTATCAAGGCGGTCAAAAAGCTTGACCTGGGCTGCTTGTGTAAAGAATTGATCAAAATCCGCCATCCCAAGTTTTTTAAAAGCCTCAATGGTTAAAGTATAATCAACATTCAGAAGTACACCCCCCAGGTCAAAAATAATGTTGCGTATGTTCATGATAAACGCTTTGTTTTCCGGTTATTCTGTTAAGCTTTGGTCATAATTCCAAACAAAAGGTCATTTACTTAGTGTCATTATATGCTTCGCGTCATATATAGTCATTGAGCGCTTCGTGCCGTCATTATTAGTTTATCGCAGATTTTCGCTGATCATTTTCGCAGATTTAATCCGTTTTTATCCGCGTTGCGAAGCATCTGCGAAAAACCGCGTTCCAAAAACAACTTTCTCTCAAAAGGGTTACTGAACATTGATTTTTCGCATCCAACTCCCTTTCGCTTGCAATCATTAATCAAAATTTGACAATCGGCAATGGTTCAGCTTTTCATTTTGTCACTTTGTTCAGCACCCTGGGATATCCTATTTAATCGAAAATCGAAAATCGAGAATTAAAAATCGATCATCGGTTATCCTCCACCGCCTGCAGCACCTCCTCCAGCTCTTCCCGGCTGCCCGCGTTCACAAGCCGCATGCGGAAAGGCTTAAAATTGGGTAAGCCCCGGAAATACGACCCGTAGTGCTTGCGCATCTCGAAAATAGCGGTACGTTCGCCTTTCCACTCCACCGACATGTCAACATGCCTCCGGCAGACAGTCAGACGTTCTTTTAGTGACGGGGGTGGAAGCAGTTTGCCAGTATCCAGGTAATGACGTACTTCCCGAAAAATCCACGGATAACCGGTGGCAGCGCGTCCAATCATGATACCGTCCACGCCATATTTCTCAAATGCATGCCTGGCAGTGTGCCCGTCAACAATGTCGCCATTGCCGATAATGGGAATATGCATGCGTGGGTTGTTTTTCACCTCACCGATGAGCGTCCAGTCGGCCGTGCCACGATATAGCTGGCAGCGCGTCCGGCCATGTATGGCAAGTGCGGCAATGCCACAATCCTGGAAACGTTCGGCAAGATCCACAATGATTTTGTGTTTCTGGTCGTAACCCAGGCGGGTCTTAACGGTAACGGGTAATTTCACCGCGTTGACGATGCGCCGGGTAATGCCAACCATTTTGGGAACATCATTCATCATGCCCGATCCGGCGCCCTTGGAGGCCACCTTACGCACCGGACAGCCGAAGTTGATATCCACGAAATCGGGCTGCGCTTCTTCTGCAATCCGGGCGGCTTCCACCATGGCATCGGGATTGGCGCCGAATATCTGTATGCTTACGGGCCGCTCATCCGGATAGATATCCAGCTTATGCAGACTTTTGTCTGCGTCACGGATCAGCCCATCGGCGGAGATAAACTCCGTATAAACCCAGTCGGCACCCATTTCTTTGCACAACCTGCGAAATGGGGGGTCTGTAATGTCTTCCATGGGCGCCAGCACCACAGGAAGCTGTCGGAAATCTATCCGCCCAATCCTGATGGGACGATCGTATGTTCCCAATCCCTGCCCTGTCATTCGTTTCATTTAGAATGATTATTTTTGATCCTTAATCAGAGCAAAGATACAGGGAATTGTTCACAAGAATTGCATTGCACGGAATCAAACCGAAATTGTATGATTTGCCTTTTATCTGAATTTGTTTGCCTTATACTTTGCCCGTATTTTGAACCATAAAATATATAATATCTATGGAGGATAAAGGTATGCTTGGGTCGCTGCACCCTATCCTTAAGTTACTTTTGCTTTTGCTGGTGATGCTCGTTAGTGCGCTGGTGGTGTTTGTGATCGGCATGCTTGTGGCATTGCCATTTTTCGGAACGGCCGTTTTTGAGACTATGGACCCCAGATCTGTTGATATCAATCTGTTGCGCTATGTTCAGATTCTCAGCCACCTGGGTTTGTTTATCACAGCCGCCCTGGTATTTGCTTTCCTGATGAACAGGAGACCTATCGTTTACCTGCAGGCAATGCATATTCCGAAGGGAAAGAGTTTGCTGATCTCGGCTGCCATCATGTTGGTCGTGGTGCCGCTGGTTTTCTATTTAACACAAATCAACCAGATGCTTACCTTGCCTGAGTCGTTGCAAGGCATTGAAAACTGGATGCGCCGGACAGAGGACTCGGCTCAGGAGATGACAAAACTGCTTTTGGATGTATCCACTGTGCAGGGTTTATTGTTCAATATTTTTATGATCGCTGTGATACCTGCCATTGGTGAAGAATTTATTTTTCGCGGGGCGGTGCAGCGTATTTTCAGACAATGGACAGGCAGCATACATGTAGCTGTGATCGTGGCTGCGGTATTATTCAGCGCCATGCACATGCAGTTTTACGGTTTCCTGCCCCGCCTGCTTCTTGGCATGGTGTTGGGCTATATGATGGTGTTTACCGGGAACATTTGGGTGCCGGTGTTTGCGCATTTTTTTAACAATGCGCTGGCGGTCACCGTCTTCTTTTTGATAAGCGGAACCGACTCAGACCTTGATATGGACAGTTTGCCGGAAATACCCTATGCATATATTCCGGCCATCCTTAGCGCTATACTCACATTGTTTTTGTTCAGAATGTTGGCCCGAAAGGGAAACCCCGGCAATTCAAGGTAAAATACCCGGCCGCCCGAGGAACTTGAAGCTCCCGCAGGGACTTCCAGCTTCCGAAGTA
>REEA01000013.1 GCA_007695305.1 Bacteroidia bacterium | reverse complement strand
GAGATAATAAAACCGAACAGGGAATCCGTGAAATGGCAGAAGTTCTTCTTACCCGGCTGGACTGGAGCATTTTTGACATGGGTCCGGAAACCAATCATCCCAAAACCATTTCCATGGGCTGGAAACCGGAGGACGGCCTAATCAACTGGGGCTGGTACGGTTACAATGAAGGGCTGTTTCTTTACATTCTGGCTGCAGGTACAGGAATGAAGAACGTTGAAGAAAGCTACCAGGCATGGCTGGCAACCTATACATGGAAGACTCCTTACGAAGGCCTTTCTCACGTTGCCTTCCCTCCCCTTTTCGGGCATCAGTTCTCGCATGCTTTTATCGACTTCAGAAAACTGGTTGACCCTTTCATGAAAGAAAAAGGAATTGATTATTTCGAAAATTCACGTCGCGCAACGCTTACCCAACAACAATACGCCATTGAAAATCCTCACGGATGGAAAGGGTATGGTGAGTTTTGCTGGGGTGTTACCGCATCTGACGGCCCCGGTGAAGACTACAATTATGGAGCCTTCGAATTTCTGGGGTATGCAGGAAGAGGAGCGGCAGGGCCTAATTACAATTACTTTGACGATGGAACCATTGCCCCTTACGGGGCTTTGTCATCGCTTCCTTTCGCTCCGGAGATCGTTTTTCCTACTGCACGATACATCTTAGAAAATAAAGGAGACAGCATCTGGGGAGCCTATGGCTTTTATGATGCATTTAATCAAACTGCCGGATGGGTTAACGATGATTATATCGGCGTAGCGCAAGGACCTATGCTGGTGCTGATTGAAAACTTCCGCAGCGGACTCATCTGGGATCATGTTATGCAAGACCCAATCATACAGAAAGGTTTAAACAAACTGGGGTTTGAATATATGGAATAGCCATAAAGCGGCCATTCATAATCCCGGAAAATCCAAACAGCGTTAGGCTGCAATCATAAAAGAGATTTTGATGGAAGAGCAAAAATCTTCACAAAATAAAGGAGGCACGCTTGCCGAAGACAGGATAAAGTTTTCGCAACTGGCAGCATTTGGATCCGGAGGTATCATTCCCATTGCATTGTTCAATGTAGCCGGTATCCTGGTAGGTCTGATGGGAAACATCAGCCTGGGCCTTAGTGCCTTCTGGCTGGGTGTTATCCTCATTATCCCCAGGCTGTGGGATGCAGTGTCCGATCCGGTCATCGGCCATCTCTCCGACAATGCCCGTACTCGCTGGGGAAGGCGCCGCCCTTTCCTGCTGGTAGGCGGGATATTGGTTGCTGTGTTTTTTGTGATGATGTGGTGGATTCCCACAGGTGACATGGTAAGGGTATTATTCCCTTCAGAAACGGGTTACCAGGCTTTTCAGCTGGGATACATTCTGCTTTCTTTACTGCTTTTCTTTACTGCCTGTACAATATTTGAAATCCCCCATGGAGCGCTGGGCATGGAAATGACTTCAGACCAGCATGTGCGTACCCGCTTGTTTAGTGCAAAAAGCTTTGTGGGAAACCTCTTTGCCATGAGCACACCCTGGCTCTTTGCCCTGGCCAGCATGGAGTTTTTCAAAGGGCCGGGAGGAAATGAAGTCGACGGGATGCGGTATGTTTCGCTGCTCGTGGCTGCCATCCTTATACCCCTCTCGTTCTGGTGGTTCTTTTCTCTTCGCGAACCCGGCTTCAAGAGGGTGGTAAAGCAAAAAAAGACCCCTTTTTGGGAAAACATGAAACATACTGCCGGCAACAAAAACTTCATCAAACTGACCCTAACCATTTTCACGCTGGCCATGGGCTTCAACTTTGTGAATCTGCTGGGCTCTTACATACCTATATTCTACATTTTCGGTGGTGATAAAGTTGCAGGCGCCTACCTGCTGGGAATCAACGGAACCGTCTGGGCCATTACCGGGCTTCTGGCAGTTTTTCCGCTCAATTGGATCAGCCCCAGGATGGGCAAAAGGAAAACACTTATGCTGGCCATTGGACTGATGGCGGCGGCACAGCTATCTAAAATTGTTTGCTACAATCCCAACTACCCATACCTGATCATCATTCCTACCATGCTCTTGTCTGCAGGAATGCTCTTTTTCTTTACCCTGGGCGCTTCTATGGTGGGCGATATATGCGATGAAGATGACCTCAAAACCGGAAAACGAACAGAAGGAAGCTTCTACTCCATTTTCTGGTGGTTCATCAAAATGGGGACAGCACTGGCAAGCTTCGTGGCCGGTGCACTGATCGTGTTCACGATGTTTGATCAAACCCAGGTTACCCGCGTCGACGCTATCGAAGGCAGTATAAGGGAGATGAGGAATGAAGTTCAGATTCTGATGGGTGCAGATGTGCTTTCAGATGGAAAGACCTTTGAATATCCCCTACTGGAAACCCGAACAACCGCCGCACTGGAAGAAGCCCGTGTTTACCTGGTTTACCTGGAAAGAGAAGTAGCGCGTATTCAGAACAGGGACCCGGATCAAAAGTACCGTTTGGATTTTTTCAGCAAAGCCATTACTGACATAAAGAATACGATTGCAGACCTTGAAAGGGTAATGGAACAAATTCTTCTTACTTCAGGCCCACAGGGAACAAATGTTTGGTCAAAAGAAGCTACAGACCTCTCTCTGCAGGTAAAACAAGTGAAAGCTGAAGTAAATGCATACCACCTTGAAGCCCATTTGAAAAATCGGGCCAAAGAATCAGACAAAAGCGAAGAGCACTATCGGGTGCTGCTGGAGAAAACAGCTGCCATGCGAAGTGATCTGTCAACCATGAATACCTCTCTGTCGCTGCAGTTTCTTGAAAAAGAACTGCTGGATATGCAGGACCGAATCGTTCCACTGAAAAGGCAATCATCTTATACGCTATTGATGATGAGGATAGTAGAAATCGGGCTGCCCATCCTGCTGAGCCTGTTCTCCTTGATTTTCGTAACGCGGTATTCTCTTACAGAGGAGCGCCTGCAGGAAATCAAAATGCTATTGAAAGCAAGAAACAAGAAGCGTGATCAACAACAATAAGTAAACAAGGATAGAAATCATGCCCATGTCACCAGGAAAAAATGTCTTCAGCACACACGGTAACCAGTTCATCCTGAACAACAGGGAGGTCTTCCTCAATGCAGGTGAGATCCATTATTTCAGGATAAAACGTGCGCATTGGGACATTCACCTGTCAGCAGCCCGCGAAGCAGGACTGATGGCGGTTAGCAGCTATGTGCCATGGGACTGGCATGAACCCCATGAGGGAGTTTTTGATTTGGATGGCAGCACCTTGCCCGAAAGAGACCTTTCCGGATGGCTGCAAAAATGTAAGGAGCATGGCCTGCAAGCCATTTTGAAGCCCGGCCCTTATATTCTGGCAGAGTATCGTGGTGCGGGATTGCCGGGCTGGTTCCTTGGCCAATATGAAGACCAGGTGCGGATGCGCAACCGAAAGGGTGAAAGAGTTGCCAGTGAAGGTATCAACCTTTTCCACCCAAAATACCTGGAAAAGGCAACACTTTGGTACGATCAGATCATGCCGCTGATCAGCAAAAACGAAACAGGCAATGGAGGTCCGGTAATCATGATGCAGATATGCAATGAGATTGGCCTTTTCTC
>REEA01000146.1 GCA_007695305.1 Bacteroidia bacterium | reverse complement strand
CGGAGATTTTACCGGTGTGGATCTTGAGAGTGGCAGATGGTTTAACCGCAACCTGAGAATTTTCCGCAATGTGCAAAGAATTCCAAGTGACCCGGATGACAGGATACTGCTGATCGTAGGCGCTGACCACCTCAACTTGCTGAATATATTCTTCGATATTTCCTGGGAGTTTGAACTGGTTTCACCGCTTCCTTACCTCGAAAAGGCCCGGGAGATGCTCTGAATACGACAACGGATTTCAAACGTTATTTATATCAAAGAGTATCATGGGAAAGCCGTATGTTAGGCATTATTGGTGCTCGCGGCGTAGGAAAAACAACCATGATTTTGCAATACATAAAGCAAAATCTAAACAGTAAAAATGCTTTGTATGTATCGGCAGACGATATGTACTTTAGTGAAGTCAAACTTATTGATCTGGCAGATGAGTTCTATAAAAATGCAGGAAAATATCTGTTTATTGATGAAATTCATAAGTACGCAGACTGGTCACGTGAGTTGAAAAATATATACGACTCGTTTCCTGCATTAAAAGTTGTGTTCACAGGTTCTTCCGTTCTGGATATTCTTAAAGGTTCTGCCGATTTAAGCCGTCGTGCCATTATTTATAACTTGCAAGGACTATCATTTCGTGAATACCTGAATTTTTTTCATCATTACGATATTGAAGTCTATTCATTGCAACAGATTATTAATAACGAGGTTAAACTTGATCAGATCAAACATCCGATCCCTTTGTTTAAGGATTATCTGAAACGCGGATACTATCCTTTCGGTGTTGAAAATGAAATGGATATACGTCTGGGTCAAATCATTGTGCAAACATTGGAATCAGACATCCCACAATACGCCAACTTAAATGTGGGAACAAGCAGAAAACTTAAACGTTTACTTTCCATTATTGCTGAAAGTGTGCCTTTTAAGCCCAATTTCTCCAAAATTGCTGAAATAATTAACGTAAGCCGAAATTCTCTGGATGATTATTTTTTGTATATGGAAAAAGCGGGACTTATCGGACAACTGCGCAATGAAACAAGCGGTATCCGGGTGTTGGGAAAGGTTGACAAGGTCTATTTGGATAATACAAATATCGTATTTAACCTGGTTGGTGATCAATCAAATGCTGGAAATATCCGGAAAACTTTCTTCTTTAATCAAATGAGGGTAAATAATCCGGTAATTTCCTCAAAAACAGCTGATTTTGTGATTGATGAACTGACGTTTGAAGTGGGTGGTGAAAATAAACAACAAAAGCAAATAGAGAGAGATGGTAAATCATTTGTGGTAAAAGACAATATAGAATTTGGTTACCTCAATGTGCTACCCCTTTGGGCTTTTGGATTGAATTATTAGTAGAATTGAATATTGAACAAAAACAGAAAACGATTTTAAGAACAATCCTTAGCGTGCATTGATACGCTATGTCCACGATCCGCACATGCTGATGACTCGACCAAAGAAGAAGTGACGGCCTGGTGTTTCTCTTTGTGCCCTCCGTGCCTTTGTGGTGAAAAAAAGAAAAAATTAACCACAAAGAACAAAGAGCAAAGAAAACACTAAGGAAATTGTTAATCCTCCCTATTTACTGCATACTGCATACTTCTTAATACATCGTGTCTCATCCCCCAGCTCTCTTACTACTATTTACTGCTTACTTTTTACTTTTACCCCACTCCCCTCCCCCATCTTCATCGAACCTTTATCACAGATAATCTGGCTTCGCCCGGCTCGCCAGTGCCCGGTTCTTGCGCTTGCGTGCAATTTCAACAAAAAAAATCATGTATATTTGCTGAAAATCAGTATTTATTTAACAAAAAAACGATAAAAGCCCATGACTAAGGTATTGATGCATCTGGAACCCAAAACATTGTGGAAGTATTTTGAAGAAATTTGCAGCATTCCCCACCCTTCGAAGAAGGAAGCAGCGATGATAGAATATGTAAAGGGGGTTGGCAAACAGCTTGGCCTGGAAACGGAGGTTGACCATGCAGGTAATGTATTGATTCGTAAGCCGGCAACACCGGGTATGTCGGACCGTAAGACAGTAGTTTTGCAGGGGCACCTTGATATGGTTCCCCAGAAGAACAGCGACACCGCGCATGATTTTGAAAAAGACCCCATACAGCCATATATCGACGGTGACTGGGTAAAGGCCAGGGGAACCACCCTGGGTGCTGACAACGGTATTGGCGTAGCTGCTGCGCTGGCGGTTCTTGAGGCAGGCGACCTTGAGCACGGCCCCATTGAAGCCCTGTTCACCATAGATGAAGAAACAGGCATGACCGGTGCTTTCGAGCTGAAACCCGGCTTCCTGAAAGGAGATATACTGATCAATATGGATTCTGAAGATGAAGGAGAGCTGTATATTGGATGCGCAGGCGGCATTGACACCAACGCGTTTTTCAAATACAGTGAGGAAGCCGTACCTGAAGGTCACCTGGCCTACTCCATCGACGTGAAGGGATTAAAGGGCGGACATTCCGGACTGGATATCAACCTGGGCCGGGGAAATGCCATCAAGTTGCTGAACCGTCTGCTGTGGAAAGCACAAAGGGAGATGGGACTCAGACTATCCTCGGT
The DNA here is from genome assembly GCA_007695305.1 of Bacteroidia bacterium. Lineage (GTDB taxonomy): Bacteria > Bacteroidota > Bacteroidia > Bacteroidales > UBA7960 > PUPG01. Next base: position 14,390 of record REEA01000146.1, on the reverse strand, counting down.
TGACGGTGGCAGCCTGCGCAATGCGATACCAAGGGAAGCCAATGCAGTGGTTACCGTGCCGACAGATAAAATGGCAGACTTTGAGGAGATGGCGGAAAATATGCTGGCAGACTGGAAAAATGAATTGAGCAGTGTTGACCCCGGTGTTCAGCTCATCATTGAAAAAACCGCCTTGCCGGAAAAACTGATAGATAAGAATACCACTGCAAATATTTTCAACGCCGTATATGCCTGTCCGAATGGCTCAATCAGGATGGTCAGCGAAATGCCCGAAGTGGTGGAAACAAGCACCAACCTGGCCATTCTTAAATCGGAAAACGGGGTGGTTGAAGCAGCCACCCTGCAAAGAAGCTCAGTGGATTCGGCCAAGATGGACCTTTGCAATATGATGCGTGCGGTATTTGAGTTGGCCGGTGCCGAAGTGGAGCAAACAGGTGAATACCCGGGTTGGAAACCCAACGTGGACTCCCCCATCCTGAAAACCATGAAAGAGGTGTATCAAAAGCTGTATGGAAAAATACCGGAGCAGAAGGTGATTCACGCAGGACTGGAATGCGGAATACTGGGAGGCACCTACCCCAAACTGGACATGATCTCATTTGGTCCGACCATCCGTAACCCGCACTCTCCGGATGAAATGGTAAATGTCGCCACGGTGAAACTGTTTTATGATTATCTCGTGGAAACCCTGAAGCATGTGCCACAAAAGTAAGCCATCCGCAAGTGATCCTGAAAAAAGATTCGGGATCACTTGCTTGGTATACAGTTTTTTGTTATATTGCAGGTTCATCACTTAAAAACCCTAAAAACTATGAATGCAGCAAGAACAGTTGGAAGCAAAGGCCTTCAGATAGGCCTGATTGTGGTAGTGGCCATTTTGCTTTTATCAATTATCGGTAACATCATCTACATGCGCCGTTCAGGCCGTTTAGCTGACGAAAAACAGCAGCTCACAACCGAGAAGGAAGCCCTTCAGGATGAAAAAAAGACGCTGAATGAAACCATAACCGTAAAGGATGGCGTCATTGAGGACAAACAAAATCAGCTGGATGCACTGATTGTAGAGCATGAGAACATGATCAGGGAAAAAGATGCCCGGATAGCCCAATTGAACAGACGGGCAGCTGCCAATGCCAATGATCTGAAAGCAGAACAGGAGCGAAATGCAAAACTGAAAGAAGACATAGATGAACTGGATGCCAAAATGGAGGAATTGACAAACGAAATTTATATCCAGAAACAGGAGATGGACGCCCTGGCATCGGCATATCAGCAACTTCAGGAAAAGGCGAAGCTGGCAGACGTATTGAATGTATATAACGTGTGCGCTTTAACAAAATGGGACAGATGGCTGTGTGCCGACAGATACAATGTGTCCAAAGCCAGACGGGTGGATTATACCTTCGTAAGCTTTGAAGTGGATGGCACATTGTTCACCGAAGCCGGTACCAAAAAGATTCACCTTTTGCTGCTCAACCCCCAGGGCGAACTGATGTACCCATCATCCGAGCAGTTTACCATAGTGGAAGAAAGAGCAGGAGACGTCCAGATCCAGGATCATGCATACACACTAATGAAACAAATCAATTATGCACATGAACCCGTGAAAGTCGATTTTGTTTTGGAACACCCCGAACGGCTGGGCGCCGGCACTTACACCGCAAAAATTTACATCGACGGCAAGCTGAGCCGCACCGAAGAAATGATCCTTGAATAAAAGAAAAAAGTTTTATAGAATTGTTGTTATCCTAAAATCTTTTTCTATCTTTGCAGTCCTGAAAAAATGACAGCAAGGCTGTTTAAAAAAATCACTGCTTAAACATAGTATAATGAAAAGGACATATCAACCGTCGGTTATCAGAAGAAAAAGAAAGCATGGATTCAGGAAGCGCAATGCCTCGAAAAACGGGCAACAAATATTGTCGGCAAGAAGAGCAAAAGGCCGCAAGAAATTAAGCGTTTCTTCAGAAAAGACTCATAAATAGGTTTTGGTTAAGTAAATAGGTTTGTTTAAAAAGATACCGGTTCATTTCTGAGCCGGTATCTTTTTTTTTGAATAACCAATGAAAAAAAATCTTGTATTTTTGACAAAAAAAACCATGAACATCAGACTTTCGCTCACCCTGCCATTGATTATTTCTGTCCTTTTTTCCTGCACTTTGCAACCGGAACACGACAAAAGAGATGTCGTATTTGAAGAAGGCAAAAACCACCTGCTGGTGATGCATCCAACGGTGCAAAATATGGAACGCCTTGTTTTTCTGACGGAATCAGGCATTTTCCCACTCCCCGAAGAGTATCATATAGTAGGTGTTTATCACCATGATGCACGCTACAATTATGAGCTTACTTCCGAATACATTCTCAATGAAGGCATTGGAAACATGTCTCTATATGGTATAGATGTCCCCATCCATGAGGAAACCATTTTTTTTGAGAATGAATTAACACCAATATTCCGGGATTTATTTAACCAGTCTGATGCGGTTTTCTTTCTTGGTGGCCCCGACATCCCACCGGGTGCTTACGGAGAAGATTTTAACCTGCTCACAGTGGTATCAGACCCCTACCGCCATTATCTTGAACTGTCGTTCCTCTTTCACCTGGTGGGCGGATCGCAGGATACGACCTTTATCCCCCTCATGCTGGAGCGCGAAGATTATGGCATCCTGGGTATTTGCCTGGGAATGCAAACGATGAACGTGGCAGCAGGTGGCAGCCTTTACCAGGATATCCCAACACAGGTGTATGAGGTTTTCACGGTGGAAGACGTACTTGCCCTGGACCCTGACGAGCAACACCGCAATTACCATTCCTACTATCAGCTCGATCCCGATGTGATGACCGCCACCTTTCACCGGATACATGTACTTCCCAACAGCCATATGGCTGTCATTACAGGCGATGTGGACCTGATGCCATCTATCCTTAGCTCACATCACCAGGCGGTGAAGGACATGGGACAGGGTTACAGGGCTACAGCCACATCACCCGACGGGAAGATCATTGAGGCCATTGAACATGTCGCTTTTCCCAATGTGATCGGGATCCAGTTCCACCCTGAAGTGCCCTATCTCTATGACCCGGAGCATACATTGATATTTGAACCGGGACAGGAAGGGGGCTATTCATTCCTGCAAAGCTACCCCGGCCACCTGGGTGAAGACTTCCACCGGAACTTCTGGATTCATATTGCTGCCATGCTACCCTGAACCGATCAGAAAACGGGCCGTTGAATCGTTCTGTCGGTCAATCGTTCCACCAATTAATACCTCATCTGTTACCGAACTTTTTTTTCGAAGAGGCCTTTTGCAGGAAAAAGTAATCTTTCTGATGCTTTTTCTGGCGATCGGTTTTGGCAGAAAACACCTTTTCCCCCGTTCGGGGATCAAAGCCGGTATAATACATGGCAGTGGCCAGCGTCATGGGGCTTGGTGTAAATTCTTGTACCTGTTCAGGTTTCAATCCCAATTTGCGGATCACCTTTGCAAGGGCTTCCATGTCACCGGTGGTGGAACCCGGATGCCCGGAAATAAAATATGGGATCAATTGCAACGGCAAAGCTTCCTCACTGCATATTTTGTTGAATTGACTGTAGAATAGCTCAAAGCTTCTGAAGCTGGGCTTACGCATGGCCTTAAGCACATTCGCCTCTGTGTGCTCGGGAGCGATCTTCAGCCTTCCGGATACATGCCGGCTTACCAGGCGCCGCGTATATTCGCCCAGCCCATACTTTTTTGTTTCACCGGCCGGACGGTCCACAAGCATATCATACCTTACACCGCTCCCTATGGTAATCCGCTTTATGCCCGGCACCTTCAGGGCACGATCATAGAGTTGCATCAAAGGGTGATGATCATAATCCAGGTTTTTGCATATCCCGGGGTGAATACATGACGGCCGCCTGCAGCCTTTGCACAAAGAGATATCTTTTCCCCCCATTCTGTACATATTGGCCGTAGGTCCGCCCAAATCTGAAACATGACCTTTAAAACCAGGCATCCCTGCGATCTTTTCCAGCTCTTTGGTTACCGACTTTTCGGAGCGACTAACGATATATTTACCCTGGTGCGCCGCAATGGCGCAAAAGCTGCATCCACCAAAGCATCCCCTGTGGATGTTCACCGAAAACCGGATCATTTCCCAGGCTGGGATGGGGGGCTTATTCTTGTATTTGGGATGCGGTAATCGGGTATAAGGCAGGTCGTACGGCATATCAGCCAGCTCAGCGGACGGCGGAGGGAAGGGTGGATTCACAACTACCCGTTTTGAGCCGTGAGGCTGGATGAGCCTGTCAGGCTTCCAGCTGTTTGATGCGTCCTCTGTGATGAGAAAAGCGTCGGCAAAACTACGTTTACCGGAAACACATGCCTCGTGGGAAGGCAAGAGAGTCTCACCGTAACCTTTCAAGGCGGGCAATTCTTGCCGGTTATCCCAAAGAAAAGCAGTTTGCAGAATATTATGCAGGGAATGGAAAGGGACACCCCTGGTCAGGAGTTCAATGATGCGAATAAAAGGTTGTTCGCCCATGCCGTAAATCAGCATATCGGCCCCGCTTTCCACCAGGATGGAGGGCCTTACTTTGTCCTGCCAGTAATCATAGTGACTGAAACGCCGCATCGATGCTTCCACACCTCCCAGCAACACCGGCACATCGGGAAACAGCTGCTTCAGGATCCGTGTATATACCACCGAGGGCATATCCGGACGATATCCTGCACGGCCGCCGGGCGTATAGGCATCGTCGCTGCGCTTTCTCCTGCGGGGCGTGTAATGGTTCACCATGCTATCCATGGCACCGGCCGTAACACCAAAAAAATACCTCGGTATGCCCAGCTTTTTGAAATCACGGAGATCATCGCGCCAGTTGGGCTGTGGCAGCACAGCCACACGCATGCCCAGGTGCTCCGCCACGCGCGCCATCACCGCCGTACCAAAAGAGGGATGGTCCACATAGGCATCTCCGGTTACCAGGATAATGTCAGGCCGGTCCCAGCCCAACCTGTCAATCTCTTCCCCGGTAACAGGCAGAAAATGTTCTTTGTGTATGTTATCCTTACCTCCCATCATACTGAAAACAATCATCAATGATCTTTATGTAACTCTCGGGCCAATTGTTGCAAAATTACACTTTCCGGCTGTTATTCACACCTAATCTGCTCTGCCCCATCCGGTTTTTTCTTCCGGTACCTTGCCCTGCCCAAACCACCGTATTCAAAAAATCATGTAATTTTGTTGTTTATCTAAAAAGAGGACGCATCATGCTCCGTGTTATTGCCACATTTATACTCATTTACTTAGTTTTTAGGGTATTAACCGCTTATGTCTTTCCCTGGATCGCCAGATGGTATTTAAAAAGGTATCAAAAGCGATTTTACCGGGAAAACCCAAGCGCTGCAAAGGCCGGGGAAAAGCGCCGGCAACAGGAAAAAGAACGGCAGAGGCAAATGAAAAAACCTGACACGGATAAGCTGGGTGAATATGTGGACTATGAGGAAATCAAAGATGATTAAACAGCTTTTTTATTAAAAATGACACCGGCAAGCTTGCACGCTGCTTTGGTAAAAGCCATAACATAAACGGGCGGAAAAAGGTGTGCCCGCGAGACCGGCAAACACAATTATACAGAAGATTATGCAAACAATGAAAGAGTTGCTGAAGAGCGTGAAGCCCGCGCAGTCAGTGCCATACGCGGTTGCCATCCTGCTGTTCATTTTGTTGACCATTATTTATGTAAACCCCATCCTGGAAGGCAAAATGCTTTTTCAGCCCGATATCGTCAACTGGCAGGGAATGTCCCGCGAGATTGTTGAGCACCGGGAAGCCACCGGAGAGGAAGCACTCTGGACAAACAGCATGTTTGGCGGTATGCCTGCCTACCAGATATCGGTACGGTGGGCCAACAACATTGCCGATTTCTTTCATGACGTTATGACCCTTTGGCTTCCCCGGCCGGCAGACATGATCTTTCTTTATTTTGCCGGGTTTTTCCTTTTTCTTTTGATGCTGAGGATAAACCCATGGGTCGCATTGGCCGGTGCCGTAGGTTTCGCTTTCTCATCCTATCATTTTATTATCATAGAAGCCGGACACAATTCAAAAGCGGTAGCCATAGCATACATGGCACCGGTATTGGGTGCTGTGATATATACATTCAGAAGCAACATGTTGGGCGGCGGATTGTTGTTCGCCATATTTATGGGATTGCAATTGTACGCCAACCATTTCCAGATGACCTATTATCTCGGATTCATCGTTGCCTTTTATGGCATTTTTGAATTATGGGAACACTACAGGGACAAAAGGTTACCTGCATTTTTGCAACGTCTCGGCATATTGGCAGCCGGCCTTATAGTAGCCATTGGGATCAATTTCGGCAACTTCTGGGGAACCTATTCCTACACATCGGAGACCATGCGTGGCGGTACCGAACTAACGATCAGGGATGAACCAGTAACTTCAGGCCTGGACAAAGACTATATCACCGCCTGGAGCTACGGCATCGAGGAAACACTTACCCTTTTGATACCCAACGCCAAAGGAGGGGCAACGGGGGCGCTCGGGCAGAGTGAATCTGCACTCAACGCGGTTGAACCCATGTTTCGTCAGATTGTAGCACAGGAAAACCACTATTGGGGGAACCAACCCTTCACATCCGGACCGGTTTACGTGGGAGCGGTGGTTCTGTTTTTCTTTTTCCTTTCGTTGTTTTATGTAAAAGCTAAGATGAAATGGGCACTGGTAATTGCCATCATTTTGTCCATATTGCTGTCGTGGGGAAAAAACTTTATGCCGCTGACCGATTTTTTTATCGATTACATTCCGGGCTACAATAAATTCAGGGCCGTATCCATGACGCTGGTTATTGCCGGCCTGTGCATACCGGCGCTGGCATTCATGGGACTTTACAAACTGTATCAAAAGCCTGAGGGTTTGGGTTATAACAGCAAGCCCTTCCTGGTAGCCGCCGGTTTTACGGCAGGGCTTTCCCTCTTTTTGTATGTGGTACCCGGCATTCTTTCATTTATCAGTGAGATGGAGGCACGGGGCTATGCAGACCTGGCAGTCCGGGAGCCGGCCATGGCGTCACAAATCAACGAGTTTCTGTACAACCTGGAAGAAGCCAGGAAGAGTATATTCAGGGCTGATGCCCTGCGCAGCTTTTTCTTTGCATTGGCGGCCGCCGGGGTAACACTTTTGTTTGCCGCAAAAAAGATCGGAAAACCTGTATTCATTGCCCTGGTGGTGGTGCTGCTTACGGCGGATATGTGGCCGGTAAACCGCCGCTACCTGAACAACGACGACTTCGAACACCGCAGGCGTGTTGAACGCCCGTTCCCGCTGCGCGCAGCCGACCAATACATCCTGGAAAATAATGACCAATTCCGGGTGCTCGACCTCACCGAAAGCACGTTTAACAGCTCACGGACTTCTTACTATCATCATTCAATAGGCGGCTACCATGGAGCAAAACTACAACGCTACCAGGATTTGATCGATTTTCACCTGACCGATGAAATGCTGACACTTATGGACGTCATCCAGCGAGGAGCCAACCAGACTGCCGTTCACCGACAGCTGCAAAACAAACCGGTGCTTAACATGCTGAACACAAGATACATCATCTATCACCCTGAAGCCCCGCCACTGGAGAATCCCCATGCAATGGGCAATGCATGGCTTCTTCAAAATTACACCATCGTCAACAATGCCGACGAAGAGCTCCTGTCGTTGCAAACCACAGACCTGACAGAAAAGGCCGTTGTTGACCAAAGGTTTGCCCGGCATCTGGAAGGTTTTAACCCCGGGGATGATCCTGAAGCACAAATCATGCTTGTGATGTACAAACCCAACCACCTGGTTTATGAATACCGTTCGGCGACCGAACAGCTGGCTTTATTCTCCGAAATATATTATCCCGACGGTTGGGAAGTGACATTAAACGGGAATCCCGTTGATCATTTCAGGGCCAACTACCTCTTGCGGGCCATGGTGCTTCCACCGGGCGAGTACACATTGGAGTTCCGTTTCAGGCCGGCACCGTATTACACTGGCAGGTATATATCGCTAAGCTTTAGTGTCATACTGGTAATAGCTATTATGGGATTTGTGTGGATGAGGATAAAACCGCTGCTGAGGTCCAGGGAATAATGAAGCTGAAGGAGAAAAAGGGTATAAACCGGGCATGATCCATTGTATGCCTAATAAGCGGGTTCGTCCATGAAAAAAGTGCTCATTATAACCTATTACTGGCCTCCGGGAACGGGAGCCGGCGTTTTTCGCTGGCTGAAGTTCAGCAAGCACCTCCGGCAGTTCGGGTGGGAACCTGTGATATACACACCCGAAAACCCTGAGGCACAGGGGACGGATCATTCCCTGGAAGCAGATATTCCTGCAGGGATCACGGTATTGAAGCAACCCATCCGGGAGCCTTACCGTGCTTACAAAATGCTCACCGGACGACACCGGGAAGAGAAAATACAATCGGGATTCCTCAGCGAACAAAATACATCCGGATGGACGGAAAAGGCTGCAAAGTGGATACGCGGGAATCTGTTTATACCGGATGCCCGCAAATTCTGGATCAAACCTTCTGTCCGCTCCCTTTCAAAATGGCTGGCAGACAATCCCGCCGATGCCATTGTGTCTACCGGGCCTCCCCATAGCATGCACCTTATCGCACTGGCTTTGAAACGAAAAATGCAGCTGCCATGGCTTGCCGACTTTCGCGATCCATGGACACAGATCGACTTTTATGACAAGCTGATGCTTACCCGTTTTGCCGACCGCAAGCACCGGCGACTGGAACAGGAAGTGTTGCGCAGCGCCGACAAGCTTGTTACCGTTAGTGAACATGGTGCAAAGGATATGGAAGAATTAAGTGGCAGGGAGGTGCATGTGATCGCAAACGGTTTTGATCCGGACGACTTTAAGCAATTGCCGGAATGGGAGCATGATTCGTTCAGCATCACCCACATGGGCTCCATGAATGCAGACAGGAATCCGCTTGTATTGTGGCAATCCCTGCAACTGCTGGTCGAGACAGATCCGGCCTTCCGGTCGCAACTGCAATTGCGCTTTATCGGGAAAACCGATTTCACCATCAAAGAAAGTCTCAGAAAGCTCGGATTATTGCCTTTCTGCAGTTTCACCGGTCCCCTGCCCCACCGGGAGGCGATCAGGGAAACGGCGAACTCGGCCATCCTGTTGTTGCCGTTAAACAATACACCCAACGTAATGGGTATCACCACCGGTAAGCTATTCGATTATTTGCCCATGGGAAGACCTGTTTTATGTATCGGGCCACCGGAAGGGGATGCAGGCCGGATTATCCGGCATACCGGCAGTGGCACTACTGTGGATTTTTCTGATCAAAAGACCTGTACAAAAGTTATACAGCAGTGGTTTGATCTTTTCTGCCGGCAAAAACTCTATCCTGACCGGCAAAAAATCCATCAATACCAAAGATCTTATTTGACACAACAGCTTGCTGGTATGCTGGACAGTTTATGAGTGCTCAAGAGAAAATCAGAATGGAAAAAACACTGGCAGCAAAAATGTGGCAAGTATCCAGAATATGATATTCAATGGTGCTCCTACCCGGATAAAATCTGCAAATTTAAATCCCCCTACACCATATATCATGGTATTGGTTTGATAACCCACAGGGGTCATGAAACTTGATGATGCTGCAAAAGCAATGGCCATGAGAAAGGGTCTGGGGTCCACTCCCAGCTCGAAAGCGGTGGCAATGGCAATGGGTGCGAGCAATACTGCACTGGCATTGTTGCTCATGGACTCTGTCATCAAGCTGGTTATGATATATAGAACCGAAAGGATGGCCACAGGGCCAAGTGAGCCAATGATTTCGATCAAAAACAGACTGATCATTCTGGCTGCCCCTGTTACATCCAATGCCACACCAAGACTAATGGCCCCGGCAAGCAGGAATATCACCTTCCAGTCGATGGCATTATAGGCTTCTTCCATGGTGATGCATTTCGTGATGACGAGAAACATGGATCCGGTGATGGCGGCCATCATGATTGGCATGATCTCCAGGGAGGCCAGCAAAATGACCCCGATGAGTGTAAGCACCACGGTTAGCATTTTGTCTTTCCGGTATTCAGGAAAGTCTACCTCGTTGACGATCAGAAAGGTGTTGCGCCCTTTGAGTTCAAGCTGCTGAAGATTATACAGGCGATCTTTCTCCACCTCAATCAGCAAGGTGTCGCCGGCCCTTAAAGTGGTGTTGGCCACTTTTTCGCGCATCAGCTCGCCGCGGTGGCGGATGGCCAGAACAGTGGCCGCGTATTTTTGACGAAAGTGAAGTTCTTTTACCGACTTGCCTTCGAAAGGACTGTTGGGGGCAATCACCGCTTCCACAAAAACAATATTGTTGTCGCCCTTTTTCGGATCGGCAGACTCCGTTTCATCCTTGAACTTTGCATCACTTTTCAGGATGATCCCTTCCCTTTCCTTCAACATCTTGATCTTCTCTACATTGCAGCGGACTTTAAGAATGTCGCCTCCCTGTAAAACCATTTCCCCGGAAGGGGTGATAAAAAGCTGGCCATCCCGCTTTACCTCGAGAATGTCAATATCCAGCTTGTTGACCAGCGGGCAGTTTTTGATGGTTTTACCAACGGATGGGGCATTTTCGGTCAGGATGATCTCTGTAAGATAATCACCCATCCCAAACTTTTTCATGAGACCCTCTTCAACGCCCCGGTCGGGAATCAGGCGGATCCCGATCAACATCATATAGAGCAACCCGACACCAAAAAAGATAATCCCCATGCGAGACATCTCGAACATGGAAAAAGGCTCAAGACCGTGTTCCTCAGCTACCCCACTCACAAGTATATTTGTAGAGGTACCAATCAAGGTGCATACTCCACCAAACATGGAGGCAAAGGACAGGGGCATGAGCATTTTGGCCAGGCTCAGTTTGGATTGGGCGGCAGCACCCACCAGGATGGGAATAAAGATAGCAACTACCGGGGTGTTGTTGATGAAGGCCGATATTACACCAACCGTGATCATTGTCACAAATATACCCAGCCAGAAATTATATTTGAATAGCTGGGCAATCCTGTTTCCTATATTAACCACCGCCCCCGATTTAAACAGGGCAGCGCTCAGAACAAACATAAATGCAACGGTGATGGTGGCGGAATTGCTGAATCCTGAAACTCCCTGCGCCGGGGTGATCACACCTGAAACAACCAGCACCGACATGGCGATAATGGCAACCACGTCAACAGGATAACGTTCAGTCGCAAACATAATTACAGCGCCGGTCAATACAGCGAGTACTATACCAATCTCCAGAGTCATCCAAAATCCTTTTTCAAAAACAGGGATTAAAAATACAAACTAATTCTGAATCGGTGTTGCTGTCAGAAAAAATATCCGGTGATTTATACATTTTTGCACAGATGGTCAGAAATGAATGCCGAAAGTGTGACTTCAGCTACCGGAGTTCAAACTGGATGTGGTGGAGCACATGGGATTGGGATACTTCTTTGATGAGGAAATAGCAGCGGTAAGTGTGACCTGTCCTGGTGGTGAGTGTACCGATGACATAAATGGAGCCATCGCGCATGGAGTCTTGATGACCTATTGTGAAAGATCTTGGTCGGTTCCTGGAGAAGAAGTCGCGCAGGATCATTTCCGATTGAGATTTGCTGAATGTTCCTTCCGCCCTGGGCAATGAAAGGTCAACGTTGTTGCCGAAGAACTTTGCCATATCCCTTGCACTCCCTCTTTCTATGGCCCTGGCAATATCGGACACCATAGTGTCCGGGTTGCTTGCTGCCAATAGCGGCGTGTTAAGCAAGATAAGCAGCATGGTATAAAACAACACAAAATATCTGCTCGCCATAGGATAAGCGCTTTATAAAGGACGAAAATGACAACCTGGCGTGCGGCTCATTACAAACAGGCCAATCTAAATAAACATCAAAAATCAATCCAAAATTAATGGAAACGCAGCAACAAACAAAATCTTTACGTAGCTAAGGCTAAGTGCTGATTTTCTTTTTTGATCTGAGAAAAAAAATTTCTGCGGCTTAACCGACACAGTAGCATTGACAAGACACTAAGGCCGGACGATAATGATAAAAAAATTACTTTTGTGATGTAGGGTTGTTAAGAGATGCACGGGTTCCGGTTAATTATCCGGTATTTTGCGGTGCACTTCCTGAGTATCGAAAAAACACACATCAAGACAATTATCTTTTTCATGAAAGTCACCATTCTTTTTACCGGCAAAACAGATACGGATTTTATCAAAGAAGGCGTGGATCATTATGCAAAAAGAATCAAACGGTACACTGATCTGCGGATCATAACTGCGGCAGTTCCGGCCAAATGGCGCTCGCTTCCCGAAGAGCTCAGAAAGGAACGGGAAGGATCGATGATACTGAAACAAATGGAACAACACGACCGGTGTATCCTGCTGGACGAAAAAGGCAAAAACCTGTCATCGGTTGAATTTGCAAGTTATATTGAAAAAGCAACCAACCAAGCGGTGAAACGGATGCTTTTCGTAATTGGCGGCCCCTGGGGATTCGCACCGGAGGTTTACGCAGCCGCTCATCACAAATTGTCGCTTTCACCCATGACCTTCTCTCACCAGGTGATTCGCATCCTGTTCATGGAACAATTGTACCGTGCATTTACCATTTTGCGCGGCGAACCCTACCACAATGCTTAACCGGATTAACTCCCCGGACATGCTTTATCCCGATAAATATCAGATTTACTGAAGTTCACGGGCCATCACAATGGATGCGATGGTGCCATCGGAAACCGCGGTAGTGATCTGCCGGATGTTTTTGCTGATCACGTCACCGGCTGCAAATATACCGGGCATGCTGGTCCGCATGTCCGGATCAACTTTCAGATATCCCCAATCGTCTTTTTCCAGGGGGTCGGTGATTGAATCCAGGTTTGGCTTCATACCCACAAACACGAATACACCGTCAGTTACCAGGTCTATCGTTTCCTTGTTTTCCAGGTCTTCTACCTTAACCACCATTTTTTCTCCGTCCCTGTAAAACCCCCTGGGTTCGTGTGAAAAGAGGATATTAATCTTTGGATCGGCCATGGCACGCTCCTGGGCGGCTTTATTTGCCGTTAAATGGGGAAGCTGCTGAACCATGGTGATTTTCGAAGCAAATTTGGAAATAAACTCGGACTCCTCAACAGCAGTGTTGCCGCCGCCGATAATCACCACTTCCTTGTCGTGAAAATACTTGGCATCGCATGTGGCGCAGTAAGATATCCCTTTGCCATAAAACTCTTTTTCGCCCTCTACGTTGAGGAAGCGGGGTGATGCACCGGTGCTGATCAGGATTGTTTTTGCCCTGATGGTTTCGTGTCCATCAATGAGTACTTCTTTTTTTATGAGATCTACTTTGCTGATTTCAACGGCAACTTTCATTTTGGCACCTGCCACTTTGGCTTGTTCTGACATGTAATGAGACAGCATATAGCCGGGCTGCGGATCCACAAAACCGGGATAGTTGCTCACCTGGTGGGTGGTGCTTACCTGTCCCCCGGGCAGCAAGGGATCCACAACAATGGTGTCCACTTTGGCCTGGGCCAGGTAGATAGCGGCTGCCATGCCGCCGGGACCGGCACCAAGGACCAGCGCCTCTGTTTCGGTGGTTTTCGGTGTTACAGATGCATGGATTTCTCTGACACGCGACTCGGGCAGTAAAGCATCCAGGTTACGCATCATGTCTGAACGGCGAATTCCACCCGTCAGCATCTCTCCCACCTGCTTGCCATTCCTGAAAAACAGCAAGGTTGGCGACGACCTGACACCCAGTTGTTCGGCCAGCTCACGATTACCCTGCCGGAACATCTTGATGAAGTGTATATCCTTACCGTACAGTGCATCAAGGGCTTCGAACTTGGGAGCAAGGGCCTCGCAAGGCGGACATTCGGTGGAATAAAAATCGAGTACTACCAGCTCATGGCTGTCCAATTCCTTTTGGAATTTATCCTGATTGATTTCGATCATAATGTGAGGTTATATTTTAGATGTTGGTATTCCTTTTTGAGAATATATATTGGTTTGTAGATATCAAATGCTTTGCCAACCGGAAAACAATGACATTTTGTCCTTTTTACATGCATGGTTTTCGGAAGCAAATACCTTGTTGTTGTTGAACCCCATTCGGGGTTCTCGTGGGGCCGGTGCGTATTCGGTTTCCCCCGGGTTGCACCCGGGGCTACTGTTGTTTGACCCCTTCGGGGTCGGGGGTTGGGCGCTGGGGTTTGGATTGTTGACAGGTATCAGCAATTGACAATTGACAATGATCAATCAAACATCGAAAATCGAAAATCGATAATTGGTTATTGCATTGTTACGGTTG